>JAFBAP010000060.1 GCA_019247695.1 Verrucomicrobiota bacterium
TATAAAGGGTCTAGACACGACGGGCGGGGAGACGGTTTGATGGCCTGAAGGGCCAAAGGAACATAGCCCAGGGTTTCACCCTGGGAACGGGTTCCTCCCCCGATCGAGCCCTGAAGGGGCGGTAGAAAGCGTTGCCGTCGGGTTCTGCCGCCCCTTCAGCAAACCCAACCCGACGGGGCGGGCGTTTGTTAGGGAGGGCGTACAGGCGTGACGCCTTAGGAGGGCTCGATCGTGATTTGACGGTTACCCAGGGTAAACCCTGGGCTAGATTCTGCCGCCCCTTCGGGGCTAAAACCGGCTCGCTCGGCCGGAGCACGCAAGGCCACCGGCCACCCGCGCTGGCCGTCTCACTGGCGCAACGAGCCGCTCAACCAACTTCGAAACCGGTGTAAAACCGATTCAACCAGGTACGGAGATCCTCCGGCGCCGGCACCCCCGAGCAGGCATTCTACCGGGATATCTGTCTGGATGGTATGCGAGGCGTCCCTTTGCGTTGGGGACCTCAATTCCGCCCTTGGGATCTCTGGTGGTGGCTAGCTTTTGATGAACGCCAACAGGTCGGCATTGATCGTGTCCGCTTGCGTGGTGGGCATGCCGTGCGGGAAGTCCTTGTAGGTTTTCAGGGTCCCGTTCTTTAGCAGCTTAGCCGACAGCGGCCCGGACGCTGCATACGGCACGATTTGGTCGTCTTCGCTATGTATGACCAACACCGGGACGGTGAGCTTCTTGAGGTCTTCGGTGAAATCGGTTTGGGAAAACGCCACAATGCCATCGTAGTGCGCCTTGGCACCGCCCATCATGCCCTGCCGCCACCAATTTTGGATGACGGCCTCGGAGGCTTTCGCGTCCGGCCGGTTGTAGCCGTAGAAAGGCCCGGCCGCCACGTCGCGATAGAATTGCGAACGGTTGGCAGCCAGCTGCGCCTGAAAGCCATCAAACACCTCCTTGGGAAGGCCGAGCGGATTGGCCGCTGTCTTCACCATGAGCGGCGGCACCGCACTGATGAGCGCTGCCTTGGCAACCCGGCTTTCACCATGCCGAGCCAGATGGTGCGTCACCTCGCCACCGCCGGTGGAATGGCCGACATGGATGGCGTTATTCAGGTCGAGGTGGGCCGTAAGAGCCGCCAGGTCGTCGGCATAATGGTCCATATCGTGGCCCTCGGCGGTCTGGGTTGAGCGGCCATGGCCACGGCGGTCATGGGCGATCACGCGATAGCCCTGATGCAGGAAAAACAGCATCTGCGCGTCCCAATCATCGGCCGACAGCGGCCAGCCGTGGCTGAACACGATCGGCTGGCCCGAACCCCAGTCCTTGTAAAAGATCTCCGTGCGATCCCTGGTGGTGATAGTCGGCATATAGGCTCCAGTAGAGCACAGCTAAGCTGTTTGAGGGAGCGAAATTAAGCCTTCCGCACTGGCGTTGGGACGTTTCCGAGGCGTCAAGCTTGATCCCAACCGCGCCCCGTTTCGTTTTAGGCTGCCGCCCGTCGCACCCCGCTCAGCGCGTCCGGGGCCAGGAACGCGCACGTGGCGGCCGTCAAACGCTTGCAAGAGCTCACCGGGCGCAAAAAGACGCGCTGACACGAGGCGCTTCGGGCCGACGCCGAGTGTGCGAAACACCTCAGCGAACACGGAGTGCAAATCACCTGAGCGCGATGATTTCCGCTTTCCGCACTCCTATATCATTCAGACAGTTATCTCGGTAGAATGTGGGCTCACGGGGTGCCGGCGCCGGAGCATCCTTCGTCGCCGGTCGAATCGGCCTTAGGCCCGACGGGCCGGGAGACCTTAGCCGAGGGGAATGTCGGCTCAGCGGGTGTCGGCGCCCGAGGATGCTCCGTACTTGGGTGAATCGGTGTTTAGGCCCAACGGGCCGGTAGAACATAGCCCAGGGCTTTAGCCCTGAGCTTTACCCACATTTTTTGAGGGCAGCGCGGGGCCAGCCGTGACCGTCTTATGCCCCGAAGGGCCAAGAGAACATAGCCCAGGGCTTTACCCCCTGGATAACCGTCAAATCACGATCGAGCCCTCCTAAGGCGTCACGCCGGTACGCCCTCCCTAACAAACGCCCGCCCCGCCGGGTTGGATTTGCTGAAGGGGCGGCAGAGAGCGTTGCTCACGGGTTCTAAGTCCGGCACAGCGACCGTGTCCACCCTCGGTGCTACCGTGTAAGGCACGAAGTAACCGGCACGCGGCGCATCGTGCAGCTTCCATGAGAGATGTACGGCGAGGTCGTCTCGCGCTTTTCGGGCTTGCAGCCAGCGCCGCAAAGGTTCGGTGGACTCCATGGAGCGCCGGCCGGCCACGATGCCCTCCACGCTAATGTCCTCGTCCAAGCGTTCCCAGTGAACCCCCTCTCCGCTACCAATCAGCCGAAACCGCCCTCTCTCCTCTCCGGACGCGTGGAGCAGACGCGGATACCACCCCAACGGAACCGGCACGCTTCGGCCGTCGGCCAAGTCCACGACGGCGCCGTCCCGCGTGAGCTGCCATAACCCCTCTATTGGGAAAAAGAGCACGGCATCGACCTTGAATTCACCAACGATTTTAGACCAAGACCAGAGAGGCAACACTGATGTTAACGACCCTCCTATTAGCCGCGCTCACCGTGTTCGCCGTCTGCGCCCTCCTGCAGCGCTCGTTTATCTACTATCAACGACGCTACCCGGCCGCCGTCGTTCAGAGCGCGCTCAGCCGGGGTGTAACGGTCATAGAGTTCCAAACTTCCCAGGGCAAACAGGCCGCGTTTTTGTATCGCAGGGTAGCTTCCGGCAATCCTCCCCGGCGGCTTTGGCTCATGTTCGGCGGCAACGCGATGTTGGCGCTTGACTGGCTTGATCTGGTGCGCGAGTTCCCGGACCGATCCGCCGGCTTTCTTTTCGTTGAGTATCCGGGCTACGGGAGCTGCCAAGGGAGCCCGAACCCGACTCACATCCTGGAAACGTCCCAGGGAGCCTTCCATGCCCTTCAAGACCGAATGCATTGGAACTTTGATCCGGAGTCAATCGGCGTCGTCGGCTGGTCGCTCGGCGCCGCGGCGGCGGTGCAGTTCGCGGACAAACAATCCGTTGAGCAGGTGATCCTGGTCGCACCGTTCACGACCATGAGCGATATGGTCAAGAAAGTTGTTGGCGTGCCGCCCGGCCCGCTGTTGTTGCACCGCTTTGACAACGTCCGGGCTCTACGCCGCATTCTCGACCGGACACCCACACCCAAGGTGACAATCGTTCACGGCCGGACAGATACGCTGGTGCCCATCAGCATGGGCCGAGCGCTCGCGATGCTTGACCCTGACCGAATCCGCTTTGTGGAAATACCTGCCGCCGGCCACAACGACGTATTCTATGAAGCCCGATCTCTGATCTTCGCAGACATGGCGAGTCGATAGGCAGTCACGCCCGGCGGTGCACTTACAGAACGTGTCGTTGAATGGTGGCGCAATACCATTCAGACAGTTATTCCGGTAGAACATCGGCGCAGGAGCGGCGCCGGAGGATGCTCCGCACCTTGGATTGGTCTTACACCAATTTAGATAGCTAAATTGGTGGAATTTCGACCGGCTTTATCCCCGAAGGGGCGGCAGAACTTAGCCCCGGGGTTTACCTAGGTAACTGTCAAATAATACATCAAGCGCGGCATCCGCGTGAACGCGGTGAATCCCGGCCTGATCGGCACGCAGGTCGCCCGCGGCGGCGTCAACGGGGACGAGCAGGCGTACGCCGACATCGCCAAGCACGTTCCGATCGGCCGCGCGGGCCGGCCCGAGGAGAGCGCCTCGACGGTGCTGTGGCTTTGCAGCCCGGGGGCGACCGACGTCGTCGGGCACGCGCTCACCGTGGACGGCGGGCTAACGGTGGATTGATGGGCTAACCTCGATGACGGAAACGCGCAACCGTACCCCGATGAGGCGGTTCACCCCCGTGCATCGCGCCCGCTCCTATTGAGACTTAATCGATAGGATCATGGTCATGTTTCCCCGGAGTTTTTCAATGATCACATTTGTCAAAGCTCAATAAGCCGGGCGCAAACGGCCCCGCCGAACCATCGTTTGCGCAACCTCGGGCGAACCCGACCCAAAAAAGGACTTTCCATGAAACCCCACATCATCTGCCACATGCTCGCTTCCGTTGACGGGCGCATCGACGGCGAAGCCCTGGAAGCCGTCACCCAAGAAGGCGAGTACGAAGCCACCGCCGCGCAATTGGGCGGCGACGCCTGGCTCTGCGGCCGCACGACCATGGAGTACTTCGCTGAGGAGGACCCTTTCGTCTCCGCCTCGAACGCGCCCGCCGGGCCGCAGCCGGTCTTCGTCGCCCGCCGGGCGGACGCCTACGCCATTGCGGTGGACACGCGCGGCAAGCTGCGCTGGGCCAAGGGCAGCCTCGGCGACGACCACCTCATCTGCGTGTTGAGCGAGCAGGCACCGGCTGACTACCTGGACCTGTTGCGGGACAAAGGCGTCTCTTACGTGGTGTGCGGCGCGTCCTCGGTCGATCTGACCCGGGCGGTGGACTTGCTGGGCGAGCATTTCGGCATCCGCACGCTGCTGCTGGAAGGCGGCGGCCACATCAACGGGGCCTTCCTGCAGGCCGGTCTGGTGGACGAGCTCAGCCTGGTGTTGGTGCCCGGCATCGACGGCCGCCGTGAGGTGCCGGCCGTCTTTGACGGCGTGAACCCTGCAAGGGCGTGCGCCGTGGCGCTCAAGCTCCGGTCCGTGGAGCGGCGCGCCAAGGACGCCTTGTGGCTCCGCTACGAAGTGGCAAGAGCCTGAACGGAAGAGACAAGAAGGAAGATTGGCCGGCGTAGAGAATGGTACGGCCGGCGCCACACGAAGCCTTTTTCGACGGACGCGGCATTGGCTTCAGACGGCGATGGCCTGCGCACGCGTCGGAGAGTTTCCTTCAGGTCGCCGTCGAATTCCCCTTTTTTGATGTCCACGACCCGATACGCGCCTTCGATCATTCCCTGGTCAGGCCTCGATCTTTTCGGGCGTGCAGCCAGCGCCGCAAGGATTCGGTGGACTCCATGGAGCGCCGGCCGGCCACGACGCCCTCCACGCTAATGTCTTCGTCCAGGAGTTCCCAGTGAATCCCCTCTCCGCTACCAATCAGCCGAAACTGCCGTCTCTCGTCTCCCGACGCGTGGAGCAGACGCGGATACCACCCCAAGGGAACCGACACGCTTCGGCCGTCGGCCAAGTCCACGACCAATGCCTCCTCAGTCACCTGTGCGCGGATGGCCCGCAACGACGATTCATCGATTACCAAAGTAGTCATCCCACGCTCTCCGGAACCTCGGCTCATTTTCGGCGACGATCCTTTGAATGTCCAGGAGTTCGGCCCTGGCAAAACCGTGACTTCGGACCAGAACCACCGGATTCAGCCAGAACTTCGCACTGCTGCGCTCCGGTTCGACATGCACGTGGGGCGGTTCTCCTCCGTCGGCGGAATAGAAGAAAAACCGATAGGGTCCTACCGTCAGAATCGTCGGCACGCGGCTAACGTTGCTGGATGGGCTGCTGACCCGTCAAGAAGCGCAACAGAGGGACAGGTCAGGGGGCGCGGCCAGGAGAGGTCCTGGAGAGGCTCGAGAGCCGCTGCAGGGTAAGCGTTCGACGGTGACCACGTGAGCTGATGGGGGTGGAAGATGCTGTGGTGGTCTCCAGGTATCGGGTATGACGCATCGACTGGCTGCCGATGATCTTTTCAATTCGAGCAGCATTGTGGGCGTCGGCTACGACGCACCTAATGGAATCCTGCGGCTGCGCTACGTCGACGGCGACACCTACGACTACAGGAATCTGCCGAGCGCGGTGTTTGATGATCTTCTGGATGCCCCATCCAAGGAGCGGTTTGTGAACTGATACGTCGAGTCGTATGACTCCTACGTCCACGTGAGCTGAGTCAGGGTCGAGGTCAGTGGGATAGTGGCATGGTCAAGCGGCCTAGCCGTGGTCGAAGGCGTGCGACCAGTTCCACGGGAAAACTCCTGAGGCCAGGCAGCGCCGATCCCTCGGTACGTTCGAAGGAAGGCCCAATTGGCCGGAGCCGGTTACCGGGAGAAAACTGCCGACCAATCAGCATATTCATAAGGCACCTCTCACCGCCGGCTTCTCCCGAAGAATCGGCGGGTTCGCTTTTCTGGGGGGAACCTCTTAAGGGTGGGTGAAGCGAGCACCTCGACATGTGCCGCCGTGAGCCCGCCGGTCTCGGGAGGACGAGGATCGCGGGATCGAGCCGCCTCATACCAAAACCCGTTGTACCCGTCATCCCTGGCATGCGCAGCGGGTTCGGTTGCGAGCCGAAACGAACTGCTGGAGCACCGTCTGATTACATGCAGCGCTTGTCCGCGAAGGCATCATCCTGCCGGCGCAGATCTTAGAGGCGCTCACTTCGAAAGAGCCGTACTCGACGGCGCAAACCTTCAAGGCGCGAAGGTGAGTAATCCATACGAACTAAAGGACGTTATCGGCGACTGTAAGGGAACGCCAAGCGTCAGCCCTCAAGACGATTAGCGGGCCTACGGTCATTGGGCGCAGGCTGCCTCGGCGAAACGTGTCGATTGCCAGGGGCACGGACCTGATCGCAATGGCCGACCGCGATCGGGGCACTTCGCCAACAAGGGCCCTACCCAGATATGCACCGTGTAGGAATCGAATTTGCCACCCACTGATTAAGAGTTTTCACTGGTTGCGGCGCCCCGGTGTGCGCCGTCCTGCCCCCTCCTGCCCCTCCCAGAGCCGCAGCAGGAGCGCGTCCGTACGCCCGGCCATCAGGTCACGACTACGCACAAAACCGCAGGTTAGAGCGCAAAAAGTGGCCGAGATCAGCAACCACTCGGCCACTTTTCAAAACCGATCTCTCCGCGAGGTTGCCGCGGACGTACCGCTTTGGCAGTGCCGTTGTGCCCCGTCCCCTTTTGCCTGAGCATTTGATTCATCTATTGCACATAATTCATTTAACCTGATATCCTGAACGTAGGAAAACTTCCGATGAAACTGCTCCCGCCTGGCCAAGGCTCGCCCACGCCGCAAGACTGCACCCTGGCGCAGGCCGCTGGGCAGCGTCTCTCCCGCTTGGCGCAAGGAAAATCGCCCGTGCGGTTCCAGGTCGAAGCCGACCCGGAGGGGCCCGCAGGCGGGCGCCATCGACGCCCATGAAGCCCCACTTGGCCTCGTGCTGGTTGGAGATAATCACCTGGTGCGCGGTTCGGTGTTCATTCTGGGCGGCCCGCCGGGTGTGGGCAAGAGCCGCGCCACGGTCGCCTTGGCCGAGGCCGGCGCCACCCGCTCCGACTGGTTTGGCTTAAAGGTCCACACCCCCTTTCGCACCCTCATCGTCCAAAACGAAAACGGCCTCTATCGGCTCAAAGAGTTTGCCCAACCGAACGGGCTCGCCTTGGAAGATTACGTCCGGGTAACGCCGCCACCGCCTTACGGCCTCTGCTTCCACCGAGCCGAGTTCCGCGATCAATTGGCCGCCCAAATCGAGAGCTTCGACCCGGCCATGGTCATCATTGCCCCCTGGAGCGCTGCCGTGCGGGATGATAAAGCCCGAGAGTACCTGGAAACCTTTGACGCCCTCCGCCGCGTGATCCCGGCCGGCGATGCCGGGCCGGCCAGCGGCGTGGTGGCCCACACGCGCAAGCCGCACGTGGGCGAGCGGGCCAGCGGCCGGGCCTTGCTGAACCTGCTAGCCGGCTCGCACGTGCTGGCCTCGGTGCCGCGCTGCGTCTTTGTGTTGCAAGCGCCAGCGATGAGGTGACCGAAACCCGGGTGGTATGGACCTGCTGCAAGAACAATGACGGCGACTTGGGCCCGCGCACCGCTTGGGGGCGGCGCAACGGCCGGTTTGAACCGGTACGGGACTTCGACTGGCAGGCCTTTGACTTTCCCGAGGCCGGAAAGGAAACCGGAATCACCCCGGCGCAGGGGGCGGCGGTGTTCCAGGATGGGCAGCTGAAACTGCCCCGGTCGGTGGCCATCAAGCGGCTGCAAGAGCTCACGCGACGCAAAAAGACGCTGTGCTACGAGGCGCTCCGGACTGACGGCAAGTTTGGCGAGCACCTCAGCGAACAGGACGGGCAAATCACCTGGACGACCTGATTTCCGGTTTCCGCTTTCCGCCACCCTCAAAGCGGAGCGGAAAGCGGAAAACCCGAGGCTTCAAAACCGGCAGACGCGGCATTGGGTTCAGACGGCGATCGCCTCCGTACCGATAAACTCCGCCTCAAGGCGCGGCTCTCCATCCTCGAGCAGCATGGACGCAACCTCGCGAAGGTTCACGCGCAATTCATCGAGGGTCGCACCTTGCGAGTGGGCCCCAGGCCAGCCAGGGATATAGCCCACGAACAGGCCCGTTTCAGGATCGCGCTCCACGACGGCGGTGAACGTCCGCATGTCGCAAACTTAAAATAGCAGGCGAGCAATCGTCAACCCACGTGCCCGGTGCGCTTGCTCCCGGTCGCCGGCGGTTTTCCCTTTCCCGAACCTGCTCATTTTCGGCGACGATCTGTTCGATGTCCAAAAGTTCGGCGCCGTTGTGACCCGTCCCCTTTCGGAATACTGGAGTTTAGGGTTTTAAGATCCCGAGCCCCTTGCCCATCGTTTTTACGCTCTGCCGGGCGAAGTGCTGGTGCGATTCGGCCAACACGAGGCACTTATCCTTTGGCGTTCGATCCCCGGTCGCCGGATCCGGCGAAGCTGGTTAAATCCCGAGGGGCGCCTACCCGGGCCAGCGTGGCGAGTACCTTGACCGAGATCTTGAAGGTCTGTCCGGGCACGCCGACGCAATCCTTGAGGTGGCTGTGGTATGATATCTGCATGAGTCTCACCATTTTCATCCCGGACGACCTCGCGGCCGTCCTTGGCTCTTCACCCCAGGAGCGCGAGCAGCGAGCGCGTGAGGCTATTGCGCTCGAACTGTATCGCGAGGGCAAGATCTCACTGCGGACGATGGGTGAGCTCGCCGGTGTCGGCGGTGATTATTGGGCGGCCGAAAACTTCCGCATCCAGCACAACGTGCCCTTGAACTATTCCGCTGAGGACCTGGAAGCGGACCGCGAGGGCGCGGACAGGCTCATGGAGCCATGAGGCTGATCGTGGCGGACACTGGTCCGATTAATTACCTGATCCAAATCGGCCACGTCGATTTGCTCTTCAGACTGGCGAGGAAAACGGTCATTTCCCCCTCCGTGCAGGCCGAACTTCTCCATGACGCCGCGCCAACCGATGTACGGGCCTGGGCCACACAGCCGCCAGCGTGGGTTGAGATTCGCCGCGCCGCACGAGAGCAGCTCACCGAAGCCAAAGAGATCTCTGCCACAGACCAGGAAGTCATCGTGCTGGCAAAGGAAGTTAATGCCCCATTGCTCCTCATGGATGATCAACGGGCGCGACGGTACGCCCGTGCGTTCGGGGTGGTGACTTTCGGCACACTCGGCCTGCTTGAAGCGGCCGCGGCCTCACTTCACTTCCTGCAGCAATGGAAAAGCTTCGTCGGACATCGTTCTTCATCACGGACGAGTTGATCGAGGCTGCACTCCGGCGCGATGCGGAGCGACGCCGGTGATGGCCGACCTGAGCAGGTAAGCGTGATTGCCTCGAGACCTGCAGCGCCGTTGTGATCTGTCCTCGTTGGCAAATTTTTCTGTGGGCCTACCCTCTTGCGCCCGGGCCCGGGAGCGACCCGTGTGCAAAGGTTCGATAAGCGTAAGACCGGTTCGGCTTGAATTTCCATGCAGGCGACGGGTGCAAGCGGCGCTTCCGCAGGTCGATGCGTTTTGTAACATTACGAATTTCTCCGAGACCAAAGCGTTGACGTGTCACCACTCGCGGAGCCCGGCATTTGGGCCGCGTGAATTTCAGCGTGACTATTCGGTGACGGACACAGCGCACCGGATTGAAGTGCGCGTTAGGTCGGTGTTGTAAAACCCTCGGGCAGAAATACTTTTGGACTTGCACCGTGTAGGAATCGAACCTACAACCCAGTGATTAAGAGTTCACGGGTTCCGGCACCCCCTTGTGCGCCGTCCTGACCCCTTCTGCCCCTTCCAGAGCCGCTTCGGGAGCGCGTCCGTACCCTCGGCCATCAGGTCAGGACGGTGCACAAAACCGCAGATCAGAGCGCAAAAAGTGGCCGAGATTCACTGCCACTCGGCCACTTTTCAAAACCGATCCATCCTTGGGTCGTTGCCGACGTACGGCTGTGGCGGTGCCGTCGTGACCTCCCCTTTACCTGAGCATTTGATTCATTTATTGCACATAATTCATCTAATCTGATATTCTGAACGTAGGAAGGCTTCCTATGAAACTACTCTCGCACCGGCAATGCCCACCCACGCAACAGGACTGCACCCTCGCGCGGGCCGCCGGCCAGCAGCTGTCCCGCTTGGCACAAAAAAATCGTCCCGTGCGGTTTCAGGTCGAAGCCGACCCGGAGGGGCCCATCGAACTGCCGGCCAGCGCCCTCGCCCTGTTGGTAGAGATCCTCGAGGCCATGGCCGCTGGCCGCGGCGTCACGCTCCTTCCGGAGAAAGCCGAGCTTTCCACCGTCGAGGCGGCCGACGCGCTGAACGTCTCGCGGCCGTTCCTCATTAAGCTGCTCAACGAGGGCGCCATCCCGTACCGTAAGGTCGGCAAACACCGGCGGGTCCGCAGGGAGGACGTGATGAACTACAAAATGAAGATTGATCGTGAGCGCGAGGCCGCGCTCGACCGGCTCGTCGCGGACGCCCAGAAGCAGGACATGGGCTACGGCCGCCCATGAGTTCTGTTACGGCCCTGTTGGACGCGAATGTCCTTTACCCCGCGCCCGTTCGGGACCTGCTGATGCAGCTTGCCGCCAACGGCCTGTTCCGTGCCAAGTGGAGCGCCGATATCCACGAAGAATGGATCCGCTCGCTCCTCAAGGACCAGCCGCGCCGCAAGCGCGCGGACCTGGAGCGCACGCGTGCGCTCATGGATGCGGCCGTGAGCGATTGCCTCATCACGGGCTACCAGGCACTGGTCCCTTCGCTCTCGCTGCCCGACCCCAACGACCGTCACGTGCTGGCGGCCGCCATCGTCAGCCGCTCGACTGGTCTCACTCTACTCCATCAAAACGCCGCTGGAAGCCGTAAACGGCGAGCAAATAGCAGACAAGCAAAGAATCGGGTCCCGGAACTGACGAACAAGCAACAACCTGGAAGAATGAGACGCTAAAGGCAGAATCGAAAAGGATGCCACATCACCTTGGAAGCGCTCGAAGGTCACAACGAGACGACCACCTTTCCCTCCCGGTGCTTAGCCGCCATGTACTCGTGCGCTAACCGATATTCTTCCAAGCCGTTAAAGACCCGGCCTATATTCGGCCTGAAACTTCCTTCAGCCAGGCCACGGGCGATGAATGCCTTTGCGCGGTTGATTGCTCCCGGTTTAGGCCGCAGCCGTAATCTCCGGTTTCCGGTATAATCAAAAATCGTCAGCCCGGCATGCACCTTAACGCCACGAAGCAGGCACGTACCGAGAGGAAGCCTTGTGTCCTCGGCCTCAGCGCCCAGAGCGCCATAGGTAACGATCCGGCCGAGACGCTTCGTCGCCCAAGCGAGCTCCTCGAGCCCTGGTCCGCCGACCCCATCGTAAATGAGGTCCGCGCCGCGGCCGTCCGTGATGTCGATGATGGTATCCCGGACGTCCTCTTCGCCGACGACGATCACGTGATCGGCGCCGGCCGCGACAAGTTCGCCCCTTTTAGATTCGGACCGGGTTAGCGCGATGCTTGTGCCGCCGAGCACATTGGCAACCTCCAGCGCGGCGGTTCCGGTTGATGCCGTTGCGGCGGTCACGACCACATACTGTCCCCGTTGCAGCCCGGCGAGTTCCTTAAGCGTAAAGTACGCCAGAAACAGCTCCGTATTCACGCAAGTCGCCTCCTCCGGGCTCAACTTCGGGGGATAGGCCAGCAGCGCCCTCGCTGGATAGACGATCTTTTGCCCGTGGACACCATATTCAACCAGCGACCAAGCCGGAAAGGTAGACACCCGATCCCCCGGCTGCACGGATTTGACTTTCGAGCCGACCGATTGCACGACCCCCGCCGCATGATGGCCGATTCTTGCCGGCAGCACGGGATCTTCAAGGTAGTTGCCCTCCCGCCAAAGGAGATCGGTTCGACACAACGCGAGCGCTTCTACCAAAAGCACAACCTCATCGGCCTGGGGTGCCGGAAGCCCGATTTCGTCGATTTGCAGGACCTCCGGCCCCCCGGTCCGATGGAAGCGAATGACACGAGTGCTGGATCTCACAGGTACGGGAAGGCCGTCGCCGATTTCCGCATCCCGGCGGGGGGTCTGATGAAGTTTTCAACAGGGTTCATGGCTGCGCGGTGAAGTTCGATTTCCAGCGATGCGCACAAATCGTCGATGCATCAGGCTACCATCCCTCCTGACTGATTCTATAGTGCCTAAGAGCGTTTCTTTCTGAGTCCATCGAAGTATCCGAAGCCATGCGATCGAACCGGAATAAACCACCCATTTGGGTCGTAGCTTTACCGGGTC
>JAFBAP010000061.1 GCA_019247695.1 Verrucomicrobiota bacterium
GATGGGGAAGTGGGCCGGGCCAACTACGAGGATAACACCATCACCGGCGGGGTGCGCATCACCTTCTAGGCGGCGCAAGCTTGCGCGGTTGCTCACCCACGCCGCCCTTTCTTCATGCTCAGAGCGGTAGTGCTGTGGGCGCTCGTCGGGGTGCTGTTGAATGGCGCCGCCCGGGGGGCGGACGCCCGCGTGGCGCCTGCCCCTGAACCGCTTGACATTCATGTGCAGGCCGGCGGCTTTGGCAGGGCGAGTTCGCCGGATATTGCGGCCGTGTTGCAAGCCGCTGCCGGTGAGCTCTGGCGGCATTGCCGGGGTAGTCGACTCGGCGGCATCGAGGTGTACCATCGGGCCGACCATCCGCAACTCGATCTCAAGCGAACCCCGGACGGCCGTATCGCAATCGGCTTAACCGCTCAGGGTACCCATTGGGCGCAATACGGATTTCAATTCGCGCACGAGTTCTGCCACGGGCTCGCCAACTTCGCTGACAGCCCGCAGCAGTTGGAGCGTTTTCCACCCCAGGCGAACCTTTGGCTGGAAGAAAGTCTCTGCGAAACGGCTTCGTTGTTCGCCTTGCGCGCCATGAGCCGCTCATGGCAAACGGATCCTCCTTACCCCGCCTGGAGGGAGTATGCTCCGTGGCTCAACGCTTATGCGGAGCAGCGGCTCAGGCTGCCGGAACATCAGCTCCCGGTGGGAGAACCCTTTATTGGCTGGTTCCGGCGAAATCAGAGCGCGCTACGCCAGAACGCCGGCTTGCGCGACCGGAACACGATCATCGCGATCCGGTTGCTGCCCCTTTTCGAATCGGAACCGCGCGGTTGGGAAACGCTGGTCTTCCTTAATCACGGTTCCGCGGATCTCAACGCATCGCTGGCGCAACACCTGAGCGCGTGGCGTTCACGATGCCCGGCGGACCTGCGCCCGTTTGTAAGGCGGTTGGCGGCGGTCTTCGCGATCAGGATGTAGCGATCGATCCGGATGCTTGGTCCGTGATGTTTATGCCTGGGGACTCAGTCACGACCGCGCCGATTTCTGTCCGGACTTGGAATCATCCGTCACCGTCGGCTTTGTCGGATTAACCTGTTGAGGCGACTGCGGCGACGTCGGGCTGCTCCGGCTGCCCGACCCGGCCGCGCCGCCGCTGTTGATCCTCACCATCATGCCCTGGGTGGCGACCCCGACCGGGCTGATGCCGATAAAGTTACCGCCCAGCTTCAAGGGTCGTTGCACCCCGGCTTCCGGCACCAACGTCATCCCGGATTTAAGATCAACCTCCGTGTCCGACAGGGACAGGTCTTGACCGCGTCAAGCCAAGCGTTCTGGAACGGGGACAGACCCTGACGTTCTCGAATGGGGACAGACCCCGATGGAACGGGGACAGACCCCAATCGGAACTCTGGCGGCGGCCGCGCCTGGAAACGGGGACAGACCCCAATGGCGCTACAGTAAGACGTCCAAGCGCATCAAAGTCGTGAGTTCCCGGAAGTGCAGCTCAGCGCTCTAGCCTTGCACGTAGAGTTCGGCCAGGGCTTCCGGCGCATTCTGGAACGGGGACAGACCCTGACGTTCTCGAATGGGGACAGACCCCAATTGGAACTCTGGCGGCGGTCGCGCCTGGAAACGGGGACAGACCCCAATGGCGCAAGGCGGTTTGGCGCCGTCCTGCCCGCGACGGCAGGCTACCCGGGACACCAAGCCACCGCGCTTGATCGCCTTCGGCCCTGTCCGGCCACCCCGCGCCGCCGCTGCGGTCGGCCATCCTCGCTGCCCAGGACAGGGCGTAAGGGCGCCCAAAAATACACATCGGGGCACGCCAATGAAGACGGGTCCGAATGGCGTTCGCGTAAGCTAACGTTCTGGAACAGGGACAGACCCGGAACCCGACCGGAACACGATCATCGCGATCCGATTGCTGCCCCTTTTCGAATCGGAACCGCGCGGTTGGGAAACGCTGGTCTTCCTTAATCACGGTTCCGCGGATCTCAACGCATCGCTGGCGCAACGCCTGAGCGCGCGGTCAAAATGTAGCGTCCTGAGCGCAGTCCGATCGTCCGGGGCAACTATCCGAACTATCCTGACGGCCGCTCTTTGCCGTGCCGGCTTGAACCAGGCAGTGCGCAGGCCGATAAGTTCGCTTCAGGTATTCCAGTGCTTGCCAGGAATTCTCTTGCTTGCGTGCAGGGCCCGCGCCTAGTCTGAAAACGGCAAGGCAGCGCCAGCCGTTGTCGATGCGTCCTTTCTGGCAGATGCACTTGCCTCACACCCCGAGGATCATTTAATGCGTAAGGTACTGGTTGGACTCTGGTCGCGCGACACGAATGGCAAACGCGCCCATGCTTCGTATTCGGAGACATTCGCTACTCTGCTGACGGCCGTGTCCCGGACGTACGTGAAGGCGTTGTTCCGAGGTGTATCGGGGAGCGGCGGACAGCTCCGGACCATTTTTGTCGCCCCGGAATTCCTATTTACCTTCCCAGGAGCCCGCGACAAGGTCAAGACCTATGATCCAACACAGCCTCAGACCAAGCCGCCAGGTAGCCTGGCCGGTAGCGCAGCGATCGACAAAGATACGCGCAACAAAATTCTGGCTGACCTGCAAGTGATCGCCTACGACAACATGCTTCTGATTCCAGGCACCATCGTTTTCAAGGAAGAGTTGACCCGTGATACGATGAAGAAGGCGATAGGAAACCTGGAACGGGCCATTGCTCCCGTAACGAAAGAATTTACAAAGGGCGGCGCAGTCAGGATAGATTACAGCCGCGCGACAAAACCTAATCCTTACGGGTCGTTCGAACTTAACGATCCGGATATCACGGAAAAATACCTGGGCGTGCCGGAGAAACCCACCTCTGGAACGGCTGACGCGGGCAAAGCCCTTTACGAAGCGCAAATCAAGGAACTTAAGTGGCGGTATAATCTCGTCGAACTTAACCCTCAGGAGCGCTACCAGCTCGACAAGCAGCCGGAGCTGCTGGATCGCACGTTTTTGATCAAGAACCGGACCTACGTCTTTTTCAACCGGAAAAGAATCTTCAGTTTCGGCAAGAAATGCAACATGGGCGATTTTTTCGACGATGCGGAGAGAGGGATTTTTGTTCCTGGGAAAAAGGGGGCCATCACTTCGGAAATCGATAACTTGAAGGTTGGGTTCGAGATATGTCTGGACCACTCCAAAGGCGTCTTACGCGACCTCATGGGCTCGAAAAAAGACCTTGATCTTCAGATCATTTGTTCGGCTGAGGTTCCTAACACGGCTCTGAACTTTGTCGTGAAAGAGGGTGGTTTCACGCTTCATGCCTCGTCCAAAAAGGAACATACCGCAGTGTATCAGTGTAAGTTAAAAGGTGTGAGGAGGGAGTTTGTTAAGATCGACCCGGTGGTCGAGGACGAGGTTGGTGGCGACTCGCTCCGCTTTTATGAATTGGACCTGGACCAGATTAAAAAGTGACCCACGGCCAAAACGTGAGTCCTGATGAAGCCGCGCCGCCTGTCAAGGCGGCGGCAAGCTCCTGCGTTTCCAACTGAAATGCCCGGTGCAGGTCCGGGTAAGCTATGTCTTGCATCCTGTGCCCGAGCTCGCAGAGCCCGGCCCAACCGGCCGGTTGCCTCGGGCAGAGACTCGCTCAGGAGCGCGCCGATTTCTGTCCGGACTTCGAGTCATCGGCCAGCGTCGGCTTCGTCGGATTAGCCTGTTGAGGCGACTGGGGCGACGTCGGGCTGCTCCCGCTGCCCGACCCGGCCGCGCCGCCGCTGTTGATCATCACCATCGTGCCCTGGATGGCAACCCCGATCGGGCTGATGTCGATAAAGTTACCGCCAACCTTCAAGGTAAGTTGAACCCCGGCTTCCAGCACCAACGTCATCCCGGATTTAAGGTGAATCTCCGTGCCGGCCTCCATGGCGTACTTCATCCCGGCCTTTTCCTGAAGGTCCATTCCGACGGTTAGCGAACTGTTCTCACCAACCTTCTCCTGGCGGTTCATGCTTACGGTGAGGTGCAGGTCTTGGCCGACCGACTCCTTCCTGGTCCCGTCAACGACGATGTCCTGGTTGCCGGTACCTCCGTCGATGCCTCCGATATGGAGTTGCTGGTTCCGGCCGATCTGCGCGACCTGGTCCCGGTCGATCGTAAGGTGGTGGTCCTCACAGACCCGCTCGATCTGGTCTCCGCTTTTGCTGTCGTCTTCTTTCCCGATAAACTGATGGCGGCTGCCGAGCGTGCGCGCAAGCGAGTCGTTCTTGGTCGTGATCTCCAGGTTCCGCTCGGCATGGAAGAATAACTGCTCTTTATCCTTCGTATCGTCGAACCGGATCTCATTGTAGCCGGTGCCTCCCAGGGTGCTGTTGGTCTTGATGCCGCTGACGTTCGGATCGTTCTTGTGTTTCGAGTCAAGGCCGTCGCCTTCGTACGGCGGCATCTGCTCGGCATTATAGACGCTGCCGACGATGACGGGTTGGTCCGGATCGCCTTCGAGAAAGGCCACGAGCACCTCCTGGCCGATCCGCGGCCAGAAAGATGCGCCCCAGCGTTTGCCCGCAAACGCCTGGCCCACCCGGATCCAGCACGAACTGTTGCCGTCGTTCTTGCCCTCGCGATCCCAGTAAAATTGCACCTTCACCCGCCCGTACTTGTCGGTGAAGATTTCCTTCCCGGAAGGCCCCGTCACCAGGGCGTTTTGAACTCCGGCGATAAAAGGAATGGCGGTCTTGCGTGCCGGCCGGTAAGGCAGCTGAAAAGGAATGCAGGTAAAATGGTTGGTGTAATTCAGGCCCCCGCCGTCGCTGCCCGACCGGTAGGAATCGATCATCGCCGCATCGTGGGAAACCGAGGCCAGGACGTAGCTGCCCTCCCCATCAAAATGACGGCTGAGGCTGAACTTGTGGCCTGAAACAAAATTAACGCAGCTTGAGCTTCCCTGGATGGTCAGGGCCGGAACCGCCTCCGCCTCCATCCGGAGTTTAACCGTTCGGCGGTTATCGTCGAAGATCTTCTGCAGCCGCGACGCCTGGTCGCCGCCGCTGGGGGAAACGCCGTCGAAACGCTCGGCGTAGCCGCCCGGGAAATCATAGATCTCCAGGGTCCCGTTCACCTGGTCCTTAAGCGTGTGCGTCGCCGTTCCGACCTGAACGGAGTTCTGGATGTTTTCTTTCGCCTCGAGGTTCTGCGTCGGCTGCTGGAACGAATGATCCCAGAGGGTGTATTTGGCCGCACGCACCGCCTGCGTCTTTCGCCACTCGTACACGTGATCCGCCTTACGGGGACCGCCTTCGATCATCTCATACCTGGCACTGGTCAGACCCGGCACATCCGCGTGAGACTGGCTCGTGTCGGCGATCACCATCGTGTGGCCGCTCTTGGAGTGCTTGAAGAAATAGTAGATTCCTTCGTCTTCCATCAGGCGGCTGGCAAAATTGAAATCCGTCTCCCGGTATTGGACGCAGTATTCGCGGGGTTCATACTTGCCCCTGAGTTCGTAATCGCAATCGTACCCCTGAAACACCTGTTTAAGGATGTCCGGCACCGACATCTGCTGGAAGATCCGGCTCCGGGCCTGCCGCGTGAGCAGCCACAGTTTAGGGACGATCTCGGCAGAAAAGCTGGTGAACGCCTTATTGCGATTGCCTTCCGAGAACGCCGCGCAGATGCCATCGATGTAGCGCCATTCAGTGTCGCCGCCTTTGCCGGGAGTGGCTGCGGAGACCGTGAATTGCTTGCCGATGAGCTGGCTGAAGTCTATCGTGGTGGCGTTATCGGCGATCAGGTCCAATGTGAAAGAGAATAGGTGGCTGATCTGTTCACTTCCCCGGAAGCCGGTGATCAAGAGTGCGGTCCCCCCCAGCGGCGTGGTTACCTGCAACGGCCGATTCGTCTGTGAATATGACGGCATAAGTTTTATGACTACAAATGATTACACCACCCGGCTTTGCGAGTTAGTTAACCCGCTCTTGGCATGGAGGGGCGCTGGTGAATAGCCCGGAACTGACGCGCCTGGCTTCACCCGGATTTTTCGCGATTGGATTGCCTTCGTCCCGGTAGAGCGGTCGATCTTACCCCCGTTCTTAAGCGTTGTGCCTTTCAGTTGAGGCGGCGGGAGCTTGAGAACGGGGGTCACCCGGGACTTCAACGTTTGGTGCGAGTTCACCTTGCCAGGGGCAAGCGGTTCCGAAGCCGTCTTTCGCCCCAAAGGGGCAAGGGACCTTAGCCCAGGGTTTACCCCCGTTTTACGGCCCGAAGGGCCAGGAGAACCTAGCCCAGGGTTTACCCTGGGTAACCGTAAAATGACGATGAGCCCTGAAAGGGCGGCAGAACCCGCCAGCGACGCCTTCTGCCGCCCTTTCAGGGCTCGATCCGGGGGGAGGATCCTACCCAGGGTAAACCCTGGGCTAAGTTCTACCGCCCCTTCGGGGCGAAAACGGCCGCCCTGAAAAGATTGCGGGTAACGCTCAGGGGTAAACCCTGGGCTACGTTCTCCTGGCCCTTCGGGCCGTAAGGCGCTTCCCAGGCCAGTGCCGCGTGTCATTTTGATTCGGACCAAGCGTTCAAGTCTCAGTGATCACTCCGTCTCGCGGCCGGTATGTGGCGGGACCAAGCGCACCGCCTCATGATTCCTTGCAGACGTCCGCTAAGCATAGTCATAGGCGAAAGTGCCATCCTGGACCTTAATGTCTACCTTCTGCGGGCTGGCTCCTTCCATCAGCCGGTTCAGCAGTTCCCGGCTGATTTCCGGAAGGAGGGTGTTGGTCAGGATAGCGTCGACCATGCGTCCGCCGCTCTCCAGTTCGGTACAGCGAGTGGCAATCAGGCCGACGACGGCATCGTCGTAACCGAGCGCGATGCCCTGGTTGTTGGCCAGACGTTTCTGGATCCGGCTAAGTTGCAGCCGGATGATCGACTTCAGCATCGCATCACTTAGCGGGTAATACGGAACGACCACCAGCCGGCCCAGCAGGGCGGCCGGAAATACCTTCAGCAACGCCGGTCGCAACGATTGCGCCAGACCTTCCGGCGACGGGGTCATCTCCGGGTCTTTGCAAAGGTTCATGATCAGGTCGCTGCCGACGTTGGTGGTTAAAAGGATGATGGTGTTCTTGAAGTCGATGAGCCGGCCCTCACCGTCCTCCATCATCCCTTTATCGAATACCTGGAAGAAAATTTCGTGCACATCGGAGTGCGCCTTTTCCACTTCGTCGAGCAAAACCACGCTGTAAGGCCGGCGCCGAACCGCTTCGGTAAGAATGCCGCCTTCACCATAACCGACGTACCCGGGGGGCGCGCCTTTCAACGTTGAGACGGTGTGAGCCTCCTGAAACTCACTCATGTTGATGGTGATCATGTTGCTTTCGCCGCCGTACAGGGTCTCGGCCAGGGTCAAGGCCGTTTCCGTCTTGCCGACGCCGCTTGGGCCGGCCAGCAGGAACACGCCAATCGGCTTGCTGGGGTTGTCGAGACCGGCCCGCGAGGTCTGGATCCGCTTCGCGATGGTTTCAAGGCTGTGCCGCTGCCCGATGACGCGCCGTTCGAGGCTGTCGGCCAGCGATAACACCGCCTGGATTTCGTTCTTCACCATGCGCCCGACGGGAATTCCCGTCCAATCGGCCACCACCGACGCGACGGCCTGCTCATCGACGCTCGGGAGGATCAGCGGCGTCTCACCCTGGAGGCCCGCAAGCTGGCGTTCCAGGGAACGCAGTTCCTCCAGCAAGGCGGGCCGCGGTTTCGGTTCACTGCCGGCCTGTCCATTCCCCGAAGGAGCGGACGCCGCCTCCGTTTCGGGCATCCGAAGCTGCAGACGCACCGCCAGGATCTGGTCCACGACTGATTTTTCCTTTTGGTAGTCGGCTTCCAGTTTGGCCAGGCGTTCTTTCTCGCCCGCCAGCTGCGCGACAATCCCTTCTTTGCGCGCGGCGTGATCGATGCCGATCGCCGCCTCACGGTCGACCATCGCGAGTTCTCCCTCGAGCGCCTCGATGCGATGCCGGCTGTCCTCGATCGCCGGCGGGGTGGCGTGCTGGCTGATGGCGACCCGCGCGCAGGCTGTATCGATCAGGCTGACCGCTTTGTCCGGCAACTGGCGCGCGGGAATGTAGCGGTGGGAGAGGCGCGCGGCTGCATCCAGCGCTTCGTCAAGCACACTGACCTGGTGATGCTTTTCGAGAACCGGCGCCAAGCCGCGGATCATCAGGATGGCCTTTTCTTCATCCGGTTCCTCGACCTTGACGACCTGGAAACGGCGGGTCAGGGCGGGATCCTTTTCGAAATATTTCTTATACTCGGCCCAGGTCGTCGCGGCGATGGTGCGCAGCGTACCGCGGGCGAGCGCCGGCTTCAGCAGATTCGCCGCGTCACCCTGGCCGGCGGCGCCCCCGGCGCCGATAAGGGTATGAGCCTCGTCAATGAAGAGGATGATCGGCTTGGGCGAGGCTTGCACCTCGTCGATTACCTGCCGGAGGCGATTCTCAAACTCGCCCTTCATGCTCGCCCCGGCTTGCAGCAGCGCCAGGTCGAGCGTGCGCAGGACGACGTCCTTCAACGCGGGCGGTACGTCACCGGCCGCGATCCGAAGCGCGAACCCTTCCACCACGGCCGTTTTACCGACGCCCGCTTCACCCGTGAGGATCGGGTTGTTCTGGCGACGCCGCATCAGGATGTCGACGATCTGCCGGATCTCTTCGTCCCGGCCCAGGATCGGGTCGATTTCTCCTTTCCGGGCTTTTTCCGTCAGGTCGACCGAGAAACGTGCGAGCGCCTCCTGTTTGCCCATCGCTGCCGGCGCCACCGCCCCGCTTGCTTCCCCCGGCGCCGCACCGGCCGCGCCGGCCTGTTCCGCGGTGCCGGTCGCTTCTTCGGGCGAGCCGGCGAGGATCTTGGCGAAATTATCGGTGAGTTCGTCCGGTTTGATCTTTTGAAATTCAGCCGACAATCCCAAGAACACGTTGCGCAAATTCGGCGTCTTGAGCAGCCCGACCGCGATGTGCCCCGTCCGCACCCGATTCTCTCCGAACAACAGTGACCCGTACACCCAGCCCCGCTCAACACTCTCTTCCAGGTGGGGCGAAAGGTCGGAAATCGACGTGGCGCCGCGCGGCAACCGGTCAAGGGCGGCGATCAGGTCTCGCGCCACGCGGGAGGCATCGAGTTGAAAGTGGCGCAACAGCCGGTGCAGATCGCTGTCGTTCAGCTGAAAAACCTGGTGGAACCAATGAACCAGCTCCACGTACGGATTACCCCGCATCTTGCAAAAGACGGCGGCGCTTTCCACTGCCTTATAGGCGATCGGGTTTAACTTCCCGAAAAGGATGGAACGTTTGATTTCTGCCATACGGGGGGCCTCGGTGCGCGTTGGTTAGTTAATTGGTTAATTGGTTAGTAAGTTTCAGGATCAAAGACGGGATCGTCGGTATCTTGCCGGAACGGCTGACTCTTCAACCAGCTGGTCCACCCGAGCTGCGCACCCCCGCCCAGTTGCAGGCTCGGGACGGCCGCCGCCCGGAGCGAGCATTGCACATCCCAGAGAAACTCCTGGTCAACATAGTTGAGCACCCACGCTTTCAGCCGGCTGAAACTCTTTCCCGTGGGTAGCAGCCGCTGCAGAGCAGCCAGGTCCATCGGCCCTAACCGAATCCGGAATTTGAGCTGAGCTTCGTATTTGCGCGACCCGGCGACGGCATTTACTCCGAGGCTGCCCGTCTCGGGCGAAGCGCCGAGGCGGCACAAGTTCTGCCCGGGGATTTCAACCCAATGACCAACGAATGGCAACACCCGCACCGGCAGCCTGAAAAAATCGGCGAGGATCGCTTCCAGGCCTTCCGCATTGCGGCCAAGCGCCGAGAGCCGGCCGGTGAAAAACAGCTTGGCCACGTCCGGAACGGCGTCCCGATTGCGCAAGGCGGGGGAACCGATCCCGAACATGCTGCCGAAATAGGTGGCAAACCGGGCCTCATCGGGCCGGTCGAAGTCGACGTTCTTCTGGTTGGCCGCCCAGGCGCGGTAAAAGAACGACAACATCCGGTGATGAAAGATGTCTAAAAACCGGGTCAGGGTGGGGTCATGGCCGTTGCGCTGCCGGTCACGGGCGTATTCCGTCACGTGCTGCGGCAACGGCCCGTTCGGGCCGCACAAACCGAGAAAATTAATGAACAGCCGCAGGGCCGCGCCGGCCGCCCGGCCATCTTCGACCCGGTCCAGCGTCGAGGGCGCAAACGACAGGGATGGCTGCTGCCCGAGGCGCAGAAAGTCCTGACCGAGCCGCTCAGAAAACCCCAGGCGCGGGTATTCCGGATGGGTCGCCTCGAGCGCCCGTACGGCCCGGTAAAAATCAAACCTGTACGGCTCCTCCCGCAACCGTTGTTCTAAGTTATCGGACGTGTTCCCGCCTGGTGTGGCCATCGCATGATCTCCCCGCGTCGCTGCGAAATAATTACGGTTTCAGTGAAGGAATTAATCGAAACGTACCGGGCAAAAAACTCGGCTAGCACCGCGCCAAGCAGAAAAATCCCTGATCCCTCGAACGCGTCTTCATCCATCGTCACCTTGATTTCCAGACCGCGCCCGAAGGTGAGCGGCCCGTCTCCCGGCAACCGGCGGATAACGGGGGCTGCTTGGGCGGAGCACACGCCGTCCACCTGACGCAGGTTTTGCGCGTCGTGCGGATTTACGTAAAGGCGGAGCAGGTCCCGCAAGCCGGCAGCGCCTTCCGCTTCGTCGTCCAGCAAGGAGAGGTAATTCAACGACAAATGGCTGATCAAACGCCACGCAATTTCTCGATCCGCCATCAATGGGATCGGCACCGTCGGGCCGGCCATAAACCGCACGGACGCCACCGGCGCAAACAGTTCGGTCTGCAGGTCGGTATCGCCCATGCCTACCGGCAGACGGATCGGCAGGTGCCGGTTGGTGCACTGCGCAACCACGTTAAGCTGGCTGAGATCCCCGGCGTACGGCGCCGACGACCCGTCGACAAACGAAATGAAGACCTCGCTTCCGGCATAGGAGGAAACGGCCCCGGAGCGTTTCTCCTTGGCGGTCAGCAGGCGGGGGATACGGTGCAAGGTGTAGTAGGCGCCGGCTCGTTCGTTGCCGTCCCTTGCCCGGTAGAAAGGTTCGAAGACGCGTTCCTCGTAGGTCCGCGCACTCACCCCGACGACCTCCTGAAGGGAGTGGATTTCGTAATCCAGCGGGCGGGTTCGCTCCGCGACCACATGGAACTCCGAAAAACGATCAGAGATCAGGACCGGATCCAGCCGCTTCGAAAACAGGTTGATCACCGGGGTGCAGAACAGCGCGAACGTGTTGAGGTCTACCCGGTTGTCGAGCTTCGCTTCCGCGGTGCGCAGCGTAATGATCACGTCCACACGCTCGCCGTCGTACTGCGCCAAAGCGCCGCCCAGCTGGGTCAGGGCGAAGAAAAGAAATCGCTGGGGACAGGCAAAGTACTCCTTGAGCAACCGGTAACCGCTGAAACTTCGCAACCCCATCGGCAGCAGCGCCTGGTCTTCCGCAAATCCGACCCGCTTGATCGCTGCGGCCGGAAGAACTTCGCGAAACGGCTTTTCACCTTTGGGCGCCTGGATCACCACGTGACCGGCACGGGAGAAGATCTGTTCGTACAGCGCGGCCGGGATTTCGTCGGTGCCCCGGATAAAAACCGGCAGCTCCTCCAGCCGCATCTCGCGGAACTTCTTGCCGGCATTCGTTTCGAGACGAATCAGGAGGGCCGCTTTGGCGTCCAACCTGCCCGGAAGTTCCAGTTCGATCAGGTTACGGGAGTAATACCGGGTATCGGTAATGCGGAGCGGCCAAAGCCGGATGGAATGCGCGGTCCGGAACTGGCAGGGGGTATCGTCACCGCCCAGGCTTCGCAGGGTGGTGCCGCGGTCCAGCAGAAATCCTTCCTCTGATCCGGCATCCCGCGGGTCCGGTTCGAACCGGACGACGCCGAGCGACGGCACCGGGTTGACGTAATGCGGGTAGACCGTCTCCAGCAGCGTCTGGGTCAGCCGCGGAAATTCCGCGTCCAGTTTCAGGTGCACCCGCGCAGCCAGGAACGCGAACCCTTCAAGTAAGCGTTCCACGTACGGATCCGGACAGATTTCCTTGGCGTCCCGATCGAGCCCGAGGCGGCCGGCGATTTTTGGAAATTCGCGGGCAAACTCGCCGGCCATTTCCCGCACGTGGCGCAGTTCACCGTTGTAATAGGCCAGCAGACGTTCATCCATAGCTGGCCTCCCGCGTGATGCAATGGCTCGATTCCAGGTCCAGCTGGGTCTTGATGAACAGCTTTTCCGGAATCGGGTTCGCCCAGAGCTCACCGTTCATTTCGATCGAGAGCAGGTGGCGGTCGAGCGTGACGCGAACCTGCAGCGTGTGCCGGTTGATGCGCGGCTCGAACAGGGTGACGGCGTCAAAAACTTCTTTCTCGATTTCCGCCACGTTCGGCGCAAGCCAACCGTAAACCTGCCTCAAACCGAAGTTGATGACCGAATGGTAGGCCTCCGGAAAGTCACTGAACTTCTGCCGGCCAACCGGTTCCTCCGGGTAATGCCCGAGGGCGTTAAATAGCCACTCCAGGTCGCGCAGCACGCCTGCGCGGTAGCGCTGCAGGGAAACCACCCGTTGCAGCCGGCTTTCTTCTTTTTTATCCGGCGATTCGTCAGTCAGGCGGTCAAGGAGGCATGGCTGGATCCGTTCCAGCGGCGCGATTACATCACTCATAAAACGGGCAGGATTTAAGCCGCCGCCGGCCCCGCCGGAACTTCAAATTCAATCTCCCGCACTTCGAGCAGCGGGTACTCGGCTTCATCTGTCGCCAGGAGCCGCTGGCCGCGGCCGACCAGGATACCGCCTTGGTCAATCCACTCGGTCTTTTTACCAAGCCTGATCAGTTCGTCGCCGGATCGCTCGGTTTCCACGTAGCGGGTGGGGACGTGGGCTGCCGCCTGGCCCCCGTTCGTCCACGTTATCTGGACCGCAATCCAGACCAAGTCACGAAGGTCGGTGACCGGCTCGATCCGGATGCTCCGGATGCGCTCGAACGGCGCCCAGTAATAACGGCCTTCAAGAAAGAGTTCGAGCACGGGTCCGAGCCGTTCGTCGGCATCTGCGAGCCACGTGAATGGGGCGCCGTTGACTTTACCGGGCAGGGCCGGCGCCTCCTCGAAGGCTCGGTCGCGCAGTTCGAGGCCGGCTTTGGCCTGGCCTTGGCCGAACAGGCCTGCGGCCTGGACGAGGTACCCGATCCAGGGCGGGGGCTCCCCGAAAATCAGCGGGGTGTGTTTCCCGGCAAACACCTGGCTCCGCAGCCGTTCACAGAGGAGGATCGGTTGGAAAATATTTACCATCAGCAGGCTGCCGGCATCCATCTCGGCCAGCACTTTAAGTTGCGTGCCGGCGCGGGTCCAATCGCCCATGACGCTGAGCAATTGAAAGAGAAAGATGCGACGCTTGACGTCGGCCGGGTGATCTCTTACTTCCGCCTGCAGGCGTTGCAGGGAATCGGCCAGGCGTCCAGCTTTGAAAAGTTCTTCGGCAGTCATCGGTGGGTTGGGGGGAACGTAAGGCGAAACAGGAAAGAACAGGGCAACGCTAACTCAACTGCAGCGGCTTTGCCAGGTACTCCAGGTCGTGCCGCTGCGAGCCGGCCGGGCCGGCCCGCGAGCGGCAGAGCGTAAGCATGAACCCCTCCGGGCAAGCGGCCTCAGGCGGCAGCGTTCTCGGCGATCTTCCAGCCGAACGGGATGGCCGTCCCGGCTGCGCCCTTCGCATCCTGGGGCGTGTAGTCGACGTTAACCACCGCGAAGTTGAGGCTGACGTTCTCCGTCAGGCGATCCTCGCCCCCGCTGCCGCCGGTCGAAACCGAGGTGACGAACACTTCGCTCATCTTGATTTTGATGTACTCCACGGGCGCCGTACCGCCGGCTTTGCGCACCGTCAAGGTGGCTTCATCGAAGTGCGAACCGTCGGCGCAAGCTTTCATCAGCTTGGGCGAAGAGCTGTCGACGTACTTGGTGACGCTGAGGTCCTGCACGTTGACCTTGCCGGCGCCGGCGCCGCCGCCGACGTGGGCCGAACCGCTGTTGCTCATCCCCCAGGACCAGGCCAG
>JAFBAP010000062.1 GCA_019247695.1 Verrucomicrobiota bacterium
CGCCAACGGCTCCAACGGGCCCGGCTCCAAAAGCTCGGCGACTGGCTGCCCTTAAGCGACCCGCTCGACGGCTGGCGCAAGGCCGCCTACGCCGCCGCATTAGAACAAATCGAGCGCCGCCGCCCCGACCTGCTGCTGGTCTTCATCTACCCCTATGCCAGCGGCGACGTCGGCCTCCAACTCCGGCAAGCCACCCGCATCCCCACAGTGTTCAATTTTGACGACAGCCCCTCGTGCGACGACATGCACCCCGTCTACCCCAGCCGGTGGCACTTCCAACGGATGCTGGCCTGGGAAGACCGCATCGTGGAAGCCGCCGCGGCCGTCATCTACGTCTCACGCCGCAACCTCGAAAAGGTGCGCGAGCGCCAAACTCCCCAAAACCAGGGCAAGCTGCACTTGGTGCGATGCGGCGTGACCGACCGGCTGCCGCCCCCGGCGGCCCGGGCCCGGCGGCCTGAAGCCCCCTGGACCATCCTTTACGCCGGCAACATGTCGGGTTGGGTCGAGTTTTTCGACCCGCCGGGCCGCACCCCGGCCTATAAAAGGGTTTTGGCGGCCTGGAACCGTCTGGGCCAGCACACCCGCATGCGCCACGACTTCAAAGGCTCCACGCCCTACTACCTGGTGCAGGCCCTCCGCCGCCTGGGCCGGCGCGTCCCGGCCTTCAAGGACCGTTTCCGCTTCGAACTCATCGGCAACACCTACCCGGCACGCATGATCGAGCGGGCGTTGCGTCACGCCAACCTGGCCGACGTGGTCAGCGTCCGCGGCGCGTTGCCCCACCATGAAGCCCTAAGCCAACTGCAAGCGGCCGACGTGCTGTTCATGTGTCTGCCGGGCCGGCCCGACGGCAGCCCGGGGGGTCGCATCTCGGCCAAGACTTACGAGTACCTGGCCACCGACCGGCCGATCCTGGCCGCGCTGCCCGCCGGCGAAAACCGCGAGTACCTCGAAGGCCAGCCCGGCGTCTGGATCACCGAACCCCACGACGTCGAAGCCATGACCCACGCCCTCCAGGACATCGCTGGCGCAAGCCAGGCCGCAGGTGGCCGGGCCTGCTTCAGCCGCCGCGACCTTCTCAGGACCGTAGGTTATGCGGAGTTGACCAGGAAGTTTGAGGACGTCTTACATTCAGTATTAGGCGTAACCGCATGTAGCCAAAGCACGAGGCCCGGCAGCATCCATTAAGCTGTCCCGAATCCAATGATTAGACCTGTGAGCTTTACCGACTGGTTCCGGACACCGAATCCACCGTGCACACTTTCAAAACCACGGAATCTGGCGTTACTCGATTACCTGCGTTGTCTGGCAATACTTCTGGTGGTTTTCCGACACCTGGTCGGAATAAATTTCCATTGGCAGTTACCCTGGGTTTACGATGTGCGCGACTTCAGTGCATACGGCCTCGGCTCGATACTGGTCCATCTTTTCTACATTGGGTGGGCCGGCGTCCCACTCTTTTTCGTTGTAAGCGGCTTCTGCATCCATTGGTCCTGCCTGCGTCTTGAACGATTCGGCATGACTCGCTTTTTCTGGCAACGATTCTGGCGCATTTATCCCGCCTATATTACCGCCTTGATTCTCTTCACCTGGGTGGAATTGAAAGGCAATTTCAATCTGGCCGCAGGCCGGCAGTTTTTCTCACACGTTTTCCTGATTCAGAATCTCTCTACGACTACTTTCTGGGGCATTAATGGTCCGTTTTGGAGCGTCGCCGTAGAGGTACAACTTTACCTGCTTTACCCCGTTCTACTTGCAATCAGACGGCGTTCAGGATGGCGCGGTTGTTTCCTCATTGCCGGTTCCTTGAGTCTCCTGTGGAGAGTATTTGCAGTCACGAGATGGGGATGGCCGGATCATAGTGTTAACCCGGCGATGACATCGCCCTTGATGACCTGGGCCGATTGGATGGTAGGCGCATGGATCGCTGAATGCTACGGAGCTAACCGCCGTGCGTTCCCGCCGAGCAGGATACTCCTGCCGATTGTCTTTATCGGCTTTCTTGCTAGTACGATCTATCGGCCGTTAACTGTTTTTAGCTTTTCTCTCGCCGGGTTGAGCTCGGCAATATGGCTGGACCAAATGCTTCATCGTAAAGCGTCGGCCGCATTTAACTCCACACCGTCGGCCTTTGTGAAAAGAAACGCCATCAGGGTTGGGCTGATCAGCTACTCCGTTTATCTCTGGCACGAACCGATTCTGATTCATTGGCATGCATTCATTACCCAGCACGCCATCGGAAAGTTAACCGGAACGAGCTTCACGTTGCTGGCTGTGGTAATACCAATTGTGTTTGCTATCATCGTCGCGTACCTGTCCTATCGCTTGATTGAAAGGCCCGGGATACAACTCGGGCGCTGGCTCTTGGAGCGCTTTACGGCGTTACCTCGACCGGATTCGAGAATTCTCGAACTCGCCCCGTCACGGCCCGAAGCTGGGATTCACTAACTGGCAGCGTTGCCGGGCGGTCACTTCTGCAGGAACATGCGGACGGAGAGCGGGCCATGGCCGTTGCGGGGGGGACGTAATGCAGCGAGACGGCGCATTGGCAATTGGCCTTCTTGCTCGAATCCCCGCGGCCTTCTAATCCTTCTAATTTACGTAAACCGGGCCCACGCTCCCGAAAGGAATAGCGCGCGGTAATGGAGATAGAGTTGGGCCGTCTTCCACCATGCCACCATGCCAAACCTGTCCTTGCAGGCCTCGGTGCCCTTGAGCAGCAAGTGCACCTGATTAGCCAGGGCGCGTAGCGTAAAGTATCCCCAGCACTCGAGGATCGCGCGCCATGATGGAAAATAAACTCCGTAAGTCAGCGCGGCGGCCAGAAACGCCGTTTGGACCTGGACCAACGGCAGGTCATAACTGCGAACCGGCCCACTGTGATGGATGATGTAGGTGGTTGGAAGGTGGCGGATTCGATAACCACGCGCTTTGAGCCGGGCGCCAAATTCCAGGTATACGCTGCCGAAGACAAACCGCTCCAGCATGCGGTTTTCCGCAAAAACCCGGCGGGGATAAACGGTGGCCCCGTCCGAAATTGCCATCGAGGCATCCGGATTCCTGGGCGGCAACGAAAATCCCCGGGGTTGAACCTCCGGTGCCACCGGGACAGGCTCTTTCACCTGAGCCCAGCCGTAATATTCCCCGATCACCCACACCGCTTCCGGGTCGGCCGCTATAGCGTCGCGCACGCGCCGCCAATGGCCGGTTGGAAATTCGTGATCGTCATCAACCGTCCGCACGTGCGTTCCCCGGCACTGGCTGGCGGCATGATTCCGGTTCGCATACAAACCCCGGCGCGGGCCCCGCACGTAACGGCATCCGAACGTCTCAGCGACTTCCCGAGTCGACGGCGCGAACGCCTCGTCTGAGTCGTCGGATACGACTACCTCCTCGGGCGGTTCGGCCGCCGCACTGAGGCTCCGCAAGCAGCGTTCCAACTGCTCCGGGCGATTGCGCGTGACCAACGCCACGCTCAGAATCATTTCTGAAGCCATAGATCTCCGGAAGGTAATCAAACCCGGCCGAGGCCAGGGATGCGCCAGGTAACCGCTCCCCTCCAAGCCCGGTCCAATCGCCGCCCGAACCCCTCACGCAATCGCCAGACTTGCGCCTGCCACTCCCAACCGGGCCCCAGCCCCAAACGCCCGGGATGCATAAAAAGCACGTCGCTGAAGTCGGTAAAGGAACCTTTGAAGGCCCGAAAACCAAGACCCTCCAAACGACGGACGATGTTCCGGATATCCTGTACGGTGCCGATTCCGATGCTTTCATGAAACTCCACTGCAATCTGATCGACACAAGCCAGGACCGAAGCGTCTGTGTTCGCCAACAGCGCCAACTCGGCGCCCTCGATATCGATCTTGAGTAAATCGACGTGCGTGACGCCGGTCCGATCCAAAAAGCCGGCCAAGGTCAGTGCCTCACATTCAATCGCCGAACTTACGGCCGACGTGGTCGGACTGAACAGGGAAGAGCACTCGTCGTTATCGGCCAGGTTAAAACGGAGGCGCCCCGACACTGGCGCGATAGCCACGTTGAAGACCGTCAGGCCCGCTCGCCGGGCAAGCCCCTCGCATAATTGGGGGTTGGGTTCTGCACAGTAAACCTTACATCCGGCGGCTGTCAAAACGGCCGTAGCAAACGCGCCTCGGTTGCTGCCGAGATCGACTACTACCGATTTCGCATCCAGCCGGCTTCGCAGCACCGAGTGTCCGTAAAACCTGGCAAACTGTATCATCAGCGGATCCTTCCCCTGCGCCCCACCGGCGGTTCTTGAGTTAGAAGCGGTTCCAAAGAGTTTAAGAAACAGGCCGCACTGCGCCGCCAGGTATAACTACCGGCTGCGTCCAGGCTCGCGGCGCACAACGACACGTAGTCATCCGCCGGCAGGTTGAGGAAATTCAGCAATGCAGCGGCCGTCGCGTCAACGTCACCGACAGGAACCAGAAGCGCCGGATTGACTTCACGCACTAGGGTGCGAACCCCCGGAGCATCCCAGGCCACGACCGGCAGACCCGCAGCCATCATTTCCAGCACGCCTAACGGAAAGCCTTCGACATAACTTGGAAACACGGCCACTTTGGCCTCGGCCAGAAGCGCCGGGAGCTGTTCCGGCGAATAGAACGGGCGCACGACGACCGCAGCGCGGTCGCAAGGATCAAACGCGGATTTCACCCGGCCTTCGCTGACGCCGGTTCCCAGGAGGTGAAATGATACCTTCGGATTCGTCCTGCGCACCCTGCGGACAAGCGATGGAAACTCCGCCTGGCCTTTGCGCAGCCCCCACGTGCCCACAAATGTCACCACGTTGGATGCGGCGCGAATCACTGGCACGCTCGTGGCACGAAGGGCCGCCGAGAAGCCCTCGGACAGGCCGTTGGGAACGATGACGGCTTTGTCGCCGAAACCGAACTCGTCAGTGAGCACCGCCTGTTCCTCGCTATTCAGTACGTGAATCAGATCTGCGGTTGAAAACGTTCGTAAAGCGGCGCCCCAGCGGCCTCCCGAAGCCAAACGGCCCGCCTTGCGGAGAAAGTTCCCGCCCCAGGTGCCGCGCTGTCCGGTCTGCCGCATGAGGCGCCGCTCAGCCGACCGGTGCCAGCGCTCGTAGAAGAGCGGCAGCCCATTGCTCTTGGCCACCATGATCCCGTCAAAGCCGTACGCCGCCCGTGGGAACGGGCCCAGATTACTCTCCAACTGAACGACGTCGAAGTTGCGCCCCTGCCTCCTCAAGAAATCCAGCAGGCGCCACTGAAAGAGGGAAACGTCAAAATAGCGGTTCCATTTGCCCAGTCCTCGCGGGAACGCCTGTTCCCAAGCGTAATGCGAACACCGGTGCCCGAGCCGCTGGAGCTGACGGGTTAATTCTATGCTCACCCGCGGCACACCCATCCGCTCCGTCCAGGGTGAGTTCACGGCAAACAAAATTCGTAAAGGCCGTTGTACACCGTCCCCGAGCTCGCCATCTACCTGGTCGGTTGCCGTGAGCGATGCCTTCGCGGGTCGCTGATGGTATTGTCCGCCCTCAATTACTGCCTTCAAACGCACCTCCCGGTTCCATGGTTTCTACTGCGTCTGCCGCTCCGCCAAGTCCACCAACTCAGCCGGACAATGGGCGGCGTTGGACGGGTACCGCGCCGCCAGCCAGAACTTATGGCGGACCGTGCTTACGTAATGCCGGCACACCGGCCCGGCCCGTCCCGCAAAACTATCCTTAAACAACCATTGATCCTTCAACGACAGCACGTACCGGTTCCGACAAAGGGCCTTGCCCCGGCTGGAACGCATCGCCAGGTGCACGGCCGTCTGCTCGGCGAAAAAGGCAGGCGGCATGCCTCGTTCCGCCAACCGGGCCAGCGCCTCTGACCAATCCAACGGCCGAGGTATGTAGAGCACGCCCGTGTTAACGAGCGGAACACGTTCGCTCAGGTCAAGTTGGCGAGCGTCGCCGCTGAAGACAATGTCCTGCATAAACGCCGGTTGCCCACCCAACCGCGCCAGGTCCTTTCCCAACGATGACGCACCCTGGAAATAAAGGACATCTGGATCGGTGAAGAACCAGCGATCCGAAGGAGGCAGGTTCAGCAGGAACACCAATTTCTTCACATAAGCCTCAGGGATAAAAGGGTTGGGCTTCAGGTACCCCTGGAGCAATTCCGGGACCCTTCCCCGCACCTGGTCGGCAAAATCCTCTACGCAGACCCGCGGCGAGAGGGCTCGCAAAGCTTTCGCGTCCTCCCGCGTAAGCGAGCCGTCCGAGACAATCAAAACCCGCTCCGGGGTACCGGCGCGGGCAAGAAAACTGGAAAGACAAACCAGCATTTCCGGAACGTTCGAACGCCCCAGGATCGACGTTACCGAACATTCCAGGCGTCGATCCGAGGGGTAAAGGGGCCGGAAGGCATGCTCCTTCATCCTGGCCTCGAAGCGCGACCGGCGGATGCAGGCCAACCAACGGGCGGCTTGATAACTCCACCGGACCGTGAAAGGATTAACATTCATTCACCCACCAAACTTATATTCCGATGGCAGGTAACCTTCATTACCTGCCCAATTCCCGGATCAGCCAGCTGACACCCGTTTTAATCGACCGTGCAGCATGCGCTTGTCGCAAAACCGATTGCCGCCCCAAGCGCAACCACCTTCCAGCCGGCTGCTTAGCGGCCGTTGTCTGCATAGTACCGGTCGCCGTAGTAGTAATAGTAATAGCTCGCGCCGACTTTGAAGTTAACCCGGTTCAGGAAAAAGCCGGCCAACTTTCCGCCCGCCGAATGGATCAGGTGCGCGCATCGGGCGATCGCTTTCTTCGGTGTTTTCGCCGGGCGCACGACCAGGCAGACGTAGTGAGCTGCCCGGATAATGGTAAGGGTATCGCTCACGGCGGTGAGCGGGGGACTGTCGATGACCACACGGTCAAATCGTTCCGACAATGTTTTGATCAATTCGCTAAACGCTTTTCCGGACAAGAGTTCCGCCGGGTTCGGCGCCTTGCGTCCCGCGAAGAGCAGGAAAAGGTTGGGAACCCGGCTCTGTACCAGCACCTCGTCCAGCGGAACGTTGCCGGCAAGCAGGTCGCTCAAACCCGGGGTCTCACGATTCGCGATGTCTTTGAATGCCTTGTGCAACGTAGGCATGCGCAAGTCGGCCTCCACCACCACCGTTTTAAGGTTCTCAACCGCGAACGCCGCCGCCGTGTTAAGCGAGGTGAACGTCTTGCCTTCAGAAGGCACGGCGCTGGTAAACAGGAAGATTTTACGCGTCTCCTCGGGCCCGAGGAGCGACACCGACGCGCGAATGGTCCGGAACGCTTCCGCCTGGCGCGACCTGGGTTCATCCACCACCGTCAAAGGCAATGCGATATTACTTTTGCGTTTCTCTTCGGGGATCACGGCCAGCGCCGGCATGCCCAGAAATTCTTCTGCCTGGTCCACCGAACGAAGGGTGTCGTCCATTGAGTCCAATGCGACGATGATGACGACCGAAACAAGCAGAGAGAACACGAGTGCGATCAGAAGGGTTTTGACCTTTTCCGGTTTCACCGGTACCCAGGAAACCGTGGGCGCTTCCACCAGCCGGAATGGGCTTTTATCCATCCCGCTGCTGATGTTGGTTTCACCGATGCGCGTCACCAGCGAGTCGTAAAGCGCGCGCTCCGAGGCCAGGTTACGCTGCAGGACGTTGTAGGGAATGGCGATCTTGCTCAGGTTAAGCGCCTCGTTCTCCTGATCGTGCAAAGCCGCCGTCAACTGGGTTTCGGTTGCCTTGGCCTCGGAAAACCGGGTCGTGAGAATGTTGCCGACGTCCTGCAGGGTGCGGCGTAACGAGTCCTGTAAACCCTGAATTGTGGTAATGGCCTGGATGTACCTCGGGTGGTTGCGACCATAACGCTTTTGCAGCGCGTTGAACTCCGCCTGGACCGTTACAATCTGCGCCCTGAGCTGGGATACCTGCGGGAGGGCCGCTACGCTGGAAATATGGAGGATCCCGTCGGTGTCATCGGGGCGAACCCGGCGCAACTGCTCCAGATCGGTGTCCAAACGGATCCGCGCATCCTTGGCAGCCGTGACCTTACCATTGAGGTCTCTTAGCTTGTCGGCCACGATGTTCTGATTCTGGTCGAGCGACACGGCTTTGTGCTCCTCGCGGTACGTCTGCAGTTCGTGCTCGATGCTCTCGACCTTTGCCTTTTGCTGGTCTGCCTGCTCCTGCAGGAAGCGCGTGGCAACGTTGGCGACCGTCATCTGCTGCTCGAAGTTCTGGCGCAAAAACTGGTGGAAAACGGCGTCGGCAATGCGCTGGGCCCGCTCCGGCTCTTCGTCCTCCACGGAGATATCCATCAGCCGGGTCCCGCGCCGCAAGGCGGCTTTTACCCGCTTGGATGCCGCACCGGCAATGGCGGAGTCGCTGTACGGCTTCCCGTCAGGCCGGGGTGGAAACAGCCTCGGGTCCCGGTCCAACCCAACCTCTCTGGCCACCCGCAGCATAAGCGTTTGGTTGGTCATCGATTGGACGATGGTGTTGAGGTAATCGTCGCTGTTCAGGTGCTGCGGCTGGAGGTCTTCCACCTTGCTCAAGATCCGTTGTTCCTCCTGCTCAATCTGGATGACGACGCGCGAGCCGTATTCTTTCGGCTGCCGTGATACCCACGCGAATGCCCCCGCCACGCTCAACGTGATCACCACCCCGATAAACGGCAGGTTGGCTACAACCAAGTGGTAGTAACGTTTTACGTCGAAGTCCTTGCCCCCACCCTTCACGAAATCCTGCATCAGGTGCCGTTGCACCGGCATCGGTTCACTCATATGACCTCCCTAACTGTCGAAATTTATTTTTCCTGCTGACCGCTATGCCAGGAAAGGTTAGAAAATCGATTCCCCGACCGTGATGACGTCTCCCGGGTGAATCTTGAAATCCGGGCCGTTAGCGCTGCTGGCGCCATCGCGTCCATCCAAGCGGATCCGTTGTTCCTGGCCACCTTCGTTCCGGCGCACGGTGACCGCCGCCCGATTGGCGATACGAGTATAGCCTCCGGCCATACCGACCGCTCCCAACAGGGAAACGGACTCGTTACCCACTATGTCGTAGGTCCCCGGCTTTTGAACCTGACCCAGCACCGTGAAGGTCCGTTTACCATAGGAACGGACCCCCAGGTTCACCTGCGGATTGACAAAGTATTCCTGCCGGATGTAGGCGTCTCGCAACGTTTCGCTCGCCTGGGCTACGGTCAGCCCACCAATCCGGACCGATCTAAGAAATGGAAAATTTGCCGTGCCATCTCCCGCAACGCGGATATCGGCTACCGTGTCAGGTTCGCCGAAGATCCCGAAATACAGGATATCATTGGGCGCCAGACGATAATTTTCCGTCTGCTGACCCCAACCGGGGCACGCCGCCGCGACAAGTCCAACTGTTACCAATGCAAAAACCGCCCGCCGGGCGGTCCTGACCCGATCAGGGACACCTGAAAAGGCCCCTGCCAACGATAACCAATTCCTTCGAACATTCATGAAGTATTCCGTGCCTCTCGGCTCTGTGTCCTTGAGGGGTGTTCAACGGCGGAATTCCTCTCACCTTTAGGAGAAACGTCACACGACGACCGCAGCGGGGGATGGCGGGCACAACGTAAGAGTTCACACGGTCACACGGCGGGCACAGCGTAAAAGACTCACACGGCGCCACGGCGGAACACGGCGACCACGGCGGAAAGACAGAATCAGCCGCAGAACACGCAGAGAACGCAGAAAGGAGAAAACGTCCACAGATTACACAGATTGACACAGATTAGGGGGCACACGACGGATATAGCGCCTCTCTTACCCGGCACTCGACACTCGACACCCGGCACCTTCATTTTCATCCGCAGACAACGCAGAAAAGAGAAAACGTCCACAGATTACGCAAAGTACACAGGCAAGGCGATGGAGGGTCCTACGCCGTTGATCGTGCATGGCCCGGAGACGCAACCGCGGTGTGAATTACGGCTGGTTCATGAATGAGTCTTAGGCCGTCAGGATGGGTGAATCCTCGCGGGTGGCGAATGTTTCAGCGCAGAAACGTGGTCGGAATGTGCCGGGGAAAGGCGGGGCAGATGGCCGAATGTTCCAGCAAGCCTTCCCGGCTGTAAAAGGTCATTGTGCCATCCAGGTCAGATACCCAGACTTCCTGGACGCCCGCGCCGAAGTACGCGTCTGTTTTCTTCTGGATGTCGCGCTTGCTGTTGCGCTTCGATCGCACCTCGACGCAAATATCCGGCGCGAACTCCGGAAGGCTAACGTCCGCGGTTTCCAAGGTCCGAGCGTTCTCCGCCCGGTACCACACCGCGTCGGCAACCTTGACCCCCTCCGGGGTGGAGACGGCCCCCTCGGTAAATGAACCACCTTCGGGCAGCTGTCGCTCCAATAACTGGTTGATGTGGTGCTGGCGGATGCGATGCGGCGTTCTCGGTGGGGGACTCATGATCAGATTGCCGTCGCGGTCGGTCTCGATCTTCTCGAGCACGTCGTTGAGGCTTGGATCGTCAATGAGCCTTTCCCATACCTGGCGGTTCACGGCGTGCTGCTCGGGAAAGGTCCGACGGAGAGTGGGTACGCTCATGCTGCACTGTGCCTTAAACCAGCATGATACGTGATCCCAACGCCGTACACAAGCACGCCAAAGTATGACGACGCAGTCGAGGTATCGCTCCGGGACGCTCCGCTATCGACCCTCAATTTCCGTAATCTGTAAATGTTTTCTGCGTTGTCTGCGTGTTCTGCGGATACGCCTTCTGAGGACCCCACCTATGGCACCGTGTGACGGGATCCCTTCTCATAGCACGGAAACAATTATTTGGGTAGAACCCTGCCCGGCAGCCGGTCGTGCGCCCTCCCGCAGCGTGACTCCTGAGGTCATTGAGCCGATTCCCGACGCTGACGGCCCCCGTTTTCGGCGGCCGCATCGCTATGGTCCTGGATCGATCAACGCTGATTTCCGGCTGACCTCGATCCGAGAGCAGCCGTGCGGTGACCGGTAGCTGGTGAGGGTAGGGCGTCGCCCTTCAGCCTTTCCTGATTACCATGTCAACCGAACAGGGCAGGACCTTCTGAAGGAACGGGAGGCAACGCAATCCCAGGTAATATATCGTTTCGGCAGGGCCGCGATTGATAAGCGACGGGGCAAAATGCGTTTCGACCGTCAACCCCAAATCCTTGGCAATTGATTCAATCTCGCGAAATCGGATTACGTCTTCGGGTACCTCAGGACGTCTTCGATTCACCCGCAGGCAAGCGAGCCGATAAATGTAGGCGCGGCAGGCTGGTTCATGCAAATAGAGCGCAGTTCCATCAGGTCGCAGAACACGTTTGATCTCCCGCAACACGCTCCGATGCCTGATGAAGTGATGCGCTGCGCAATAGACGAAAATCACGTCGAAAGAATTATCAGGAAATGGGGTGCTATAGCTGCGGCACGCCAGCCCTTCTTCAATCTTGACCTGGTATACGTGCTCCCATTTTGGGAGTGATGCAACGGCAGCCGGGCTGATGTCGGTCGTGACCACACGAGCAGCCGGATAGAAGCGCTTGACGATGCACGAAGCCCACCCTTGCCCCCCGCCCAGTTCCAGGATGCTGCCTGCTCCTGAGAAAATGGGCCCAAAGGCCTGGAGCTTCTCGACAAACACCCGTGCCTCGGCACACTTGGTGAGAATGTTTACTATTGACTGGCTCTCCGGACTTTCGATGTCAGAGGCCTTCCAGAAATCTATCTCAATGGCTTCTTTCTCAGCAATATTCACGTGGACTCCTTTCAGGATGGGACTTCTGCGCGGTACCAGAGACGCATGCCACCTGGGCATCTGAAGTTGGCGTACGGGCATTACGGTCCCCGGTCCTGTGACCGCGTTCCGCTTAGCCGGTAACCGGCCATACGGTTAACATTTTCTCTAAGGGAGTGAGGCTACAGAACAGAAGATTTCCTTATAATAGATACAATAATGTTTATATGTTCTGGTGAATACAACCTTTTTCTTTGGTTTGTGATTATCGAATTTTGGTCAGCGCCCGACCGAGCGGGGCGGAGATGAAATGCATGATCTCAAAAGGAACGCCTGCATTCTTACGCGTCCTCCAGAACGTTGATCACGCTCCGCGATAAGGCGCGCGCGAATGACCCGGCTCGGACCTGGAAGGTTTCGGCTGTTGCAATCGCTGGCCGTCGTCGTCCACTGCGGTTTTCCTCTGCGCCTGGGCACCAGGGCGGTATCAATATGGTGCGGAGCATCTCCGGTGCCGACGCCCCCAGGCGGCATTCCACCAGCATAACTGTCTAAATGGTGCCAGCACCAACGACTCATACCATTTCGACGGCCATGGAGGTAACAATTTTGTCTTCCTTCCGAGGTGCTCTGTCAGCGTTACACCTATTAGACCGTATAAATGGCCTCAGGCCCAACGGGCCGGGAGACCTTAGCCCAGGGTTCCACCAAGATAACTAAATCGTATCAGTCTGTGTAATCTGTGTAATCTGTGGATGTTTTCTTTCTTTTCTGTGAATTAGAAAGAAATACCTAGCCGGAAGGTCACCCGATTATCCGTGAAACTGACCAAATGCTGGTTGGATCCGTCCCTTCTGAACTCGTAGGAGAGCGTTGCAGACAACCACTTGTTGAGGTTGTACGACAGCGTCGGCGTCACATGGAAATAATTGTCCTCGCGCCTGGACCCGAACGTCGATCCTGAAGTTTCTGATTGGTAAGAATCGTTTTCATAGCCGACCGCGACCCCGGTGGTCAACCGGTGAAACCAGAGTTGGCTAAGGGACACCGCCACGCCGGTGGCAACGTAATTGGTGCTGGCGTAGAGCGGCGAGGCGTTCACGTTGCGAAAACCGGTGACGCTTACGGCAGTGTCCACGAAGGGCCGCCAGGTGGCGCCGAGAGAGAATACCGGCGTGATGCTCGTTCCATCCCCACGGTAGTTCCGAGCCTCGCCGCCGGCGCTCAGCTGCAGAGAGAATTTTTCGGTCCACTCGTAGTTTACCCGCAGGTTCAACTGTCCGTAAATCGACAATGGGCTGGCTTCCTGGTCTACCGCACCAACAACGCCCTCGCCTCCCAGCTTGATCTTCGGGGTGATCTGATAATCAGCGCCGCCCCGGAGGATGTACTCATAAGAACTAAGATAGCTGGGATAAAGATTTGTACTCTGCTCGAACGCGAGAAACGCCTGGGTTTTCTCGCTGATGTCATCCAATAGCCGGACGGCGTTACCGATAAAATAGTGGTCGGCGAAGGTCCCCACACTACGATCGGCACCCGTCAGGTATTGGAACTGCGTATCGGTTTGTAACGTCAGCTTGGAAAAGCGGAACTGCGTCCGGAGGGCGCCAAACTGGTTAACGGAATCCTCCCCGGAGAAGCGGGAGAAGAAAAACGCGTCCGCACGGTACTGCGCCAAGAGGTAGTTCTCGCGCAGGTTGCGGTAATCCCCCATTTCAAAGGCCAGCCCTCCGGAGAGGGTAAAGATCTCGTCGGACTGCTTGTGGTCGTGGGAGATAAAAATGTTGTCGTCGTAGGTGACGCCGAGGCCAAAGCTAGGGTGCAGCCGCCAGAGCTTGTTTCCGGCGTCTCGGCCCGTGCCGGTGCTCGCCCCTCCCGGGAGCGCTAAGCTCAATGCGGACGGGGCCGCTTCGGTTGAGGGGGGAGGCGGAGCGACGGGGGTGCCGGACACAGTCGCGGGCGTCTCGTCCTGGGCGTCCGGAGGTATGGGAGCTGCGGCCCCCATAGCCGATGTTTCCGTCTCGGGTGCCGCTGCAGGGTTCTCTACGGCCAGGGCCGGCATCACCTCACCCGTGCCCGGTGCCCCTGCCGGATCTGCAGGCGTTGCGGCTGCATCAGCAGAGACCGCTGCCGGATCCGCGGGAGATATTACCGGCCTGGCCGGCACAGACGCGCCATCGTCAGGCGATAGCGGTACCGGAGCGTCTTGTGCGGAAATCGAAGGCTGGCCGGGCAGAGAGGCGGCCGGATCCGTAGGAACAGCCATCACCGACCCGTCTCCGGCAGGTTCGGCCGGAGCCCGGCCTACATCCGTCGCCTCTGGTGAGACCGACGTTGGCAGCGGCAGAATAGCGGTTTCGTATCCGAAAGCCGGCGGGCGAAGCACCTGTAAGGTGACTACGAGTAGCGTACATCTGAAGAATTTCGCAGTCTTCATCATAAAAGTTCCCTTCCGTGCGAAGCTGAATGGAGGGCGCTGCGCCCTCGCAGCGTCCAAGGAAAAAAAAGTGCTCCTGGTGAGGTAAATGTGTCCTGCGGTGAACTCCTGGGGCCTGATGTCCCCGGGATGAATTGCAGGTACCCGGCGGGGAACAGTCACGTCCGGGAAAAATCAACAACTACGGCAGAGCGCCTTGCTCCCTCGGTTCCATTGAGGCCCGGTACCCCATCTCTGAACCAAGCGCGGTCTCGGGTCCAAAAAACGCAAGACCCACTACGACCGACTCGGCGGTTTCCCAGATACGGGTAGCCTGCTCCGGGACCTGGGCCGTCGCCGTCCGGACCACAAGCGTTGCCCAACTCGGGCGGGCCAGGATGGCCGTCCGGACGAGGGCCGGGATTTCTTTCGCCGGCGTGATCGTTACCAGTGCCGCGATCACCGCCGCCCCTTTGGCGTCGTCACGGCGGCTCAGGCCGTTAAAAAGAAAGCGCATCAGCGCCGCAGCATCGACCCGATGGAGGCGCACCGCGCGGTCCACGGCCTGCCCCAAGGTCTCGGCCGAGCAGGTTTCGATGCCCTCGGGGACCAATGCCGCCAGCAGGCGAGCCTGCGCCAAACCGGCCGGGGATGCCCCGCAGAGCCAGCTCAAGAATCGTCCGATCCGCATCCTGTTCCTGCGCAAACCAGCGCTATCCCGGTAATCCATTTGCCTTTGGTCCATCTCGTTCACTTACAACCCATGTTTCTCTTCCTGCAGGCGAATCAGCTACAGGGCCCTCAGGCCCCCGCCTGTTATCCGTCGCCACTCAGTGGCGAGGACCAACGCAGGTGAACTAGCGTCACAGATCGCCGGAACGGGCGCATTCTTTAGAGTGTTTATATAGATTGAAAATGGTTTTTCCCGGCGAGAGTGTTATTAATCGCAATTCTGTTTAAGGAAATCCCGCCGGCTGCCGAATAAGAGGGCTATGGAGATGACACGGAGGTTTTGCCGGGATTCGCTGCGTTCATTCCCAAACACTGGGCCCTTTCCTCCCAGTGCGCTCGCCGACAGCTTCCTTAAGAATCGTTTTCCGGTTCCTACCCTGCCTGTTGAAAGAGAAGGGTACAAAAACCCACGCGCCGAGCCGTGGTTTCCCCCGCGCACTAAATGCGTCATGGACGATCAACCAGAACCCACGCCTAACCATGAGCATTGAATGGGCCGTTGCCGCCCTCCTCATCCTGCCCGCGCTCTGCCTCTCAGCCCAGAACTCACCCGCCTTGGTGGATTACGCGATTCTGGTCTACGCATTTAACCGCGAGATCCGGCGCGTTGTTGACTGGTATCAGGGAGCTTTCAACCCGTTCTCACCGATCAGCCTGACACCACTGCTTATCATTGCGCTTTTGCTCGCTCCCTTCCTGAGCCGGCTTCGACGATTGCACGCCATCCCTAAACAGGCGTTTTTCCTCCTCTTTGTTGCCATCGGTTACGGCACTTTCGTCGGACTCGCCCGCAATGGGTTCGCCGCGATTTACGCCACGGCGGAGTACCTCTCGCCGGTAGCGCTCATGGGTTACGCCGCTGTAAGCCAGGCCGATGAACGGACCTCGGATCGCTGGCTCAAGACGGCTGGGTGGGCAACGCTCGCAGCTTGCGCCTACGGGTGGTACCAATACCTGACGATTCCTCCCTGGGACGCCTTTTGGGTGCAGTCGGTCGGCTTCGTCGGCTACCTGGGCAAACTCGCCCCGACCGAGATGTGCGTCTTTTCTACTTTCGGTGAACGCGGAATATGCGCGGCGTTCCTGGCGCTCAGCGCCATCCCGATGCTGGTCTCTCGCCGGTGGCGGCTCCTGCTCGGCTGGCCGGAAGGACTTTTCATCCTTTCGGTAATCCTCCTCACGCTGGTCCGCACGGGTATTATTCTGGTGGGCTTGGGCGTCATACTCTACCCCATGCTGAACCGCGGCAAGGGAGCCGCTCGACTGGCGTTGGCTCTGGCCAGCCTGGGCGCCGCCGCCGCGTTCGGCTTTGACCACTTGCCGGGTGCGGAGCGCATCAACGATCGCTTTTCAACGTTGCAAAATATGCGGGAAGACGCCTCCTACCAAGGTCGTCTGGGCATTGCCCAATACGGAGCACAAATGGCCCTCTCAAATCCGGTCGGATTCGGCATCGGTTTCGCAGGGCTTGGCGGTCGCCTCAACGGGAAGTCAGGCGATGCAACGGGAGCCATCGCTGTCGACAACGGCTACATTGAAGTGTTGTCTTCTTTGGGTGTCCCCGGGATGTTCTGTCTTACCGTCGCCCTCGTCATGCTCTGGCGCTACCTGACTATGTGCACACGCTACGGGCTGCGGGACGACTATTTTGCCTTGGCCCGTGGCTTTTTCGTCGTGTTTCTAATCGGCATGATGGTCACCAACTTTTTCAATGGGCTGACCGTCATGTGGATTGCCCTTGGCCGCGCGCTCTCCCCGATGATGCTGCACAAACTGCAGATGGCACCGGAATACGACTCGCCGGAGCTTCTGGCGGAAGGACTACATCCCCAACGCATCCCGTAATACAGGTTCGAATCCGGACCGCCTCCCCTTCCCGGGACGTTACCATACCCCAGGGGCTCTTTAGGCCGCTAAACCCTGAAAGATTGTTATGCAACGTCTGCAAATCGCGTATGCAATGATCAACACCAATCGGCGCGATGGCAGCGCCCGCGCGCTCTGCGAGGTGGCGGAGCGCCTGTCGCAAAGGCATGAGGTGCACCTCTTTGCCCGGACCGTGGCGGATTTGGATTTGAGCCATATCCGCTGGCACCGGATGCCCGGGCCGGGTTGGCCCGCGGTCGCTGACTTTCTAAGTTACCACCTTCTGGCTGACTTTAAAATCAGGGCCGGCGACTTCGACATCATCCACTCCATCGGCAATAACGCGATGGCGTCGAATGTCATAACGATCCAGAATATCCAACCGGCCAAACGCCCGTTCCTAACTGTCGCAGGAACCCAGGCCAGCCTCGCGCGCCGGCTGACCCGCTGGCTTTTTCTTAACGTTACCTCGGCGGTGGAAGGTAGAGTTTATTCAAATCGGGCCAGGCACAACCGGCCGATCCCTTTGTTCCTGCCCGTATCGCAGGGCGTGGACCGCGAACTCAGGACCCATTACGCCATCGGTTCTGCGCCGGTGCGCATCATCCCCAATGCGGCCGACACGGATGTCTTCAAACCGCTTGCCCCGGAAGAAAAGGCGCGGTGGCGACACGCCAACGGCCTCCGCGAGAAGGATACCGTGCTGGCTTTTGCGGGCGGGGAGTGGGCCCGCAAAGGCCTCGAGTTCGCCATCGAAGCGCTGGCCCGGATCCCGCGACCCGAAGTGAAGCTGCTCGTTCTCGGGCAGGATGCTGAGGCCTCGCGTTTTAACGAACTGGCCCGCCGTTTGGGTGTAGGGGATCGAATCGTCTTTGGGGGCTTCCGGCGCGACGTCGCCGAGGGGCTCGGCGCGAGCGACGTGTTCCTTTTTCCGAGCCGGTACGAAGCCTTCAGCCTCGCCACGATCGAAGCCGCCGCTTGCGGGCTGCCTATCGTTGCTACGCGAATCAACGGGGCCGAGGACTTCATCACCGCGGGTCACAATGGGTTCTTCATTGAACACAACCCGGAACAAATCGCCCGGACCCTTCTACCCCTGCTGACCTCGCCCGAATTGCGCCAGGAAATGGGCCGGGCCGCCCGCCGGCGCGTCGAGGAGCATTACACCTGGGACCGCGTGGCGGACCTCACTGAAACCGCCTATTTTGAATATTTGGGGCTGACGACCGGCAAAGGGGCGGAACAGTTAGAAACGCTGGCTTTTCATGGCTAACCACTTCACCCCGGCATTCCGGCGCCTCATCGAGATCGGTATGCGCGGCGACGCGAGCTTCGGAGGCGCGGATCGCTACTTCTGGGGACTGCATAACGCAATCCGGCGCCGGGAGACGGATTTTACCGCAACGGCGTATCATTTTGAGGAAATCGAACGCATGCCGGATGAGAATAACGGCCGCGTGCCGTTGGGATCGACCCGCCTCCCTTTGCACTCCAGGCTGAAGATATTGCGTGACGGCGTTCTCCGGGAACTCAGAACCGGGAGTTGCGGCAACCGGACGCCATCCGCTCGAGGCCAACCTCTTCACCCCGGCACCGTCATCGCCTCCCATTTTGCCCTGCACGCGCTGCCCCTTTTACCGGAATTGAGCCGGGCTGCTCACGTGGTGCATTTTCATGGTCCTTGGGCGCAGGAGTCCAACGTTGAAGGTCAACCTTGGATACATGTAACCGCCAAGAAAGCCATTGAGAACCTCGTGTACGGCAGTGCCCGGGCGTTCGTTACCCTTTCAGAGGCATTCCGCAAACTCCTTATCGACGCCTACAAGGTGCCCCCTCATAAGGTTCACGTTATTCCGGGCGGGGTGGACGTCGAGCGCTTTCGCCCGGGGAATCGATGCGCCGCGCGCGCCGCGCTGGGCTGGCCGCAAGATCGGCCGCTTCTGGTCTGCGTCCGGCGGCTCAACTCCCGGATGGGGCTGGAGAGCCTGATCCGGGGTTTCTCCCGGATCGCGCCCCGGTATCCTCAGGCGCAGCTGATCATCGGCGGCAAAGGCCCGCTCCGGCTCCGGCTGGACGCGTTGATTGGCTCGCTCGGTCTGCAGGAGCAGGTCCGCCTGGCCGGGTACATTCCCGAATCACAGCTACCGGCGGTATACCAGGCCGCTTCCGCGACCATCGTGCCCAGCGAACGCCTGGAGGGTTTCGGATTAACCACCGTCGAGTCGCTGGCCTGCGGAACGCCGGTGCTGGTTACACCGGTTGGCGGCCTCCCGGAAATCATCCGGCCTCTCGCTCGGCCATGCGTGTTCGCCGGTACCGGTGAGGAGCCGATTGCCCATGGGCTGGACGCCTTTCTGGCAGGAAAATACCCCGTCCCGGATACAAAAACCTGCCGGCGCTACGCCGTCGAACGTTTCGATTGGGACCGCATCGCCGGCCAGGTCCTCGATGTATACCGGAACGCGGCGTACGTAAGCCGCGACCCGGCAAGCAACAGCCGGTTATCCCGGCTCCCGTAAATGTAGAAATCTCCAGAAGCACTCAAAAAGCTAATCCAATCACTGCCAACGCCGATAATACCGGGTGCCATGGAATGGTCTCAATCTTCGACTCCCCCATCAAGCTCCGGGACAGCTCCTGGTGGGCTTCCCTCCGCCATCGACCTCACCTCGACTGCTTGACCCTCCGACATGCCGACCAAAACCTCCGCCGACATCATCGCCCCGATAGCTCAATCCATGCCGTTCAAATCGAGGAACATCCAGATCGACGCTTTGCGAGGGATCGCAATCCTAAGCGTCATCCTCCTGCATTACTCTGTCTGGTTGCCTCTCGGCTTCCTTGGACTTCCCACTGAGGTTGTCTCCCCTTTTATTCACAACGGGTACTACGGCGTCATCATCTTTTTCGTCATTTCAGGCTACCTGATCACCTCAAGGGTACTTGAGAATGGGATCCAGAATTTTTCGGCCCGCCGCTTCTACCTGATGCGATTCGGGCGCATCTTCCCCTGTCTCCTGTTGATGGTGTGCGTGGTGAGCGCCCTGACCCTGCTGAAGCCCGAGTCAATCGGCTTTGACCCCCACAAGCATCGCCTGCCCAACTTGTTAGCGTATGCATTTACCTTTCGAGCAAACCGTTACGTTCTGGAAAACGGAAGCGCCGGTCTGGCCTGGGACATTCTCTGGTCGCTGTCAGTCGAAGAGGTCTTTTACCTCGTACTCCCGTTCGTGGTTAAAATTTTCCGCGACCAGCGGCTCTGCAGCGTCCTGCTGATTACCGTGGCCGTGATCGGGCCGATCCATCGGTGCACCACGCGCAGCCCGTACGATTACGCCGGTTGCTTTGACCTGATCGCGATCGGCTGCCTGACCGCAATGCTTGCGCACACGTTCGGCCCGCTGAAAAGCCATGCGGCTCGATCCAATCTGTGCTGGTTAGGTGCAGGCCTGATCCTGTGGTCCTACGCATTTCGCAATGTCGTTGATAACCGCGTGCTCGGTCCGTCGCTGGTGGGGATCGGAAGCTCGCTTTTTATTCTCGGAAGCGTCCCGTCAGACAAACACCACAACCTTCTCCAGCAGGTTCTCGCGAAGCTCGGTTCACTCAGCTATGAGCTTTACCTGTTCCACATGCCCCTTCTTTACCTGACGCTGCATTGCGCACGGCAGTTGTCAATGTACCCCACGAGTTCGCAGGCGGGCACCTGGCTGTTCCTGCTATGGTCAGGCCTGCTCGCCGGCCTGGCCCAATTGATTTCGCGGTTTTACTCTGAACCGCTTAACCGCTTAATCCGAAGAATGTTAATTGCCCGGCTTGGCGCCGCAGAATCCCGGTCCGATGCCATCGCCGGTGCCGGTGGGTTCCCCATGGCTTCTGCCACTGAAGGCCATTCAACGGCCAATACTGCAGATCTCGTCGCCGGTACCGCCCATCTCGTGCCATGAAGTCGATTATCAGCACGGTATACGGTCGGGTCAGCACCTTCCGATTCTTGGAATTGCCGGCTTTAAGATAGGTTGGACGGCTGTCCTACAGCCCTTTACATCTGCCAAACCTTGTTTCTCCAGTCTCAACGTGTCCCTGATCCCCGGTGGCTGGCCGTCGTGCAGCATTTTCCGGCGAACATATTCTTGATTGTCTTGTGCTCCGTCGTCACGCACTACTTAGTGGAACGGCCGATGATACAGCTCGGCCGCAGGCTCTCCCGTGCAGCGCCTGTTTCTCACGCGAATCCTGCCTCTCTGGTGCCTGAGCCGGCGATGATGCCCTGAGCGCGTCCTCGATGGGCGTGAGATGGACTCACCCGCACCATGAGCAATCGGGTAACGGGCACGCTTCAAGGCGAGCGCTGAGTCCGCGACAAACGGGAAGGCCGCCGCTGGTTCTGGAAGCGAGCAATTTGGGCACAGGAGGGAGCCGCCGGGGTAGTGACGTCAACATGCGTGTCATACCATTTCGATGGCCCTGGAGGTAAAATTTTGCCTTCCTTCCCAGATGCCCTGCCAGCGTTACACCTGTTAAACCGTAAAAACGGTCTTAGGCTCAACGGGCCGGCAGACCTTAGCCCAGGGTAAACCCCAGTGCCATTTAGTCAGGGGCGAGGGGGGATGCTTTCGTCCCGGAGGGACGGCTGATGTTAGACAGGGACTTCAGTCCCTGTGAGGCGCATCTAAGAAGGATCGCGTCCCGTCGGCACGCCTGAAACGCTGCACCGGAGGATTCCGACTCCCAAGGGGCCGGCCAAACCCGGCGCGACCATCAGCACCAAAAAGCCGAACGTCCCCCAACCTTCGACGTCCGCCTGGTTTGGCGCACGCCTTCAGGCGTCCCGACGGGACGCAATCCCTGGGGGGAACGCCCTCACAGGAACTGAAGTCCCTGCCTAACATCAGCCGTCCCTGCGGGACGAAAGCATTCCCTCCTCGCCTTTAACTAAATGGCAGTGGGGGTTTACCCTGGGAAGACGTTTCCCCCGCGCCCAGCCCTGAAGGGGCGGTAGCAAGCGTTGCCGGCGGGTTCTGCCGCCCCTTCAGCAAATCCAACGCGGCGGGGCGGGTGTTTGTTCGGGAGGGCGTACAGGCGTGACCCCTTAGGAGGGCTCATCGTCATTTTACGGCTACCCAGGGTAAACCCTGAGCTAAGTTCTCCCGGCCCGTTGGGCCTAAGGCCGATTCAACCAAGTACGGAGCATCCTCCGGCGCCGACACCCCCTGAGCCGGCATTCTACCGAGATAACCGTCTGAATGGTATCAGGGGTTCACGCGTCAACACGGGAGATCGCTCCCCATGCGTGGGCAAGTGTCCACGCAACCGCTGATCCCGTGAGGACCCGGGCAGGGTGAGGGTGGAAATCGCAGAGGCCCATCAAGGTACCGGTGAAGCGAGTACCGATCGCGGAGCGAAGCGGCCTTGGCTCAATGGTGCTAAGTTAGGCCCGCTTTATGGCGGTGGCGGTGCTGAGTCAGCGCCGGACCATGACCTAATGACCCCCTCCCGGTCATCCGACAACCCGGAGAGTCTTCCGGTCAATTTGCGTCGGCGACATCAACCGGTTGCACCGGCCGGGACGCTGAGCCGTGCGTGGCTCCCGGACACGACTCATCGAGCGACAGACGGTCCTGGCGGCTCGTCCATGCCGCCAAAACAGACTTCCCGACCGAGATACTCGGGGTCTCGACAAAGCGATAGATCAGACCGCTAACCGGGAAAATAATGATCCAACTGGTAGCCCCGGCTACAAAGTACAGCAGGGGCCGGCTCTCAAGATGGGGAAAAGCCGCCAGGTAGGCGTTCAACACAGATTTTAGGATCGGATGATGTATCAGGTAGATGCTGTAGCTCCAGAGACCCGCCGTTTGAATATGCCGGCTTAGAACATTCTTTTTTTCCGGATCGATCCGCCCGGGGTGGAGCATGCGCCAGAGCAGATTGGCTGCAAAAAGGGCGAAAAAGGTAAATGAAAGGGCATGCGCCGGGAGGTCCGCGGTCGCCATACCCAAGATCAGCCACAGACTAGTCGGGATCCGCCGGACCAGCGTTAAAGCTCGACCGTCCAGGTAAGCTTGAGCAAGCCCTGCCCCGATCGACCAGCTGAACCAGTAGAACAGAGGGGACATGCAGAGGGGAATCGGAAGCGCACCGAAGCGGGCCTGATGGAAAATCGTGATCACCTGGCACGTCAGCTCGATCAAACCGGTGAGCAGCAGGGCTTTCCTCCACCCCCAACGCCTCGTTACGAGCAGAAGGGCAGGAAAAATGGCGTAGAGCTGCACTTCCACGGCGATGCTCCAAAAGTTTCCGTTTATTCCCCAGATACACCAGGAGATGTAGTTATGGACGAGTAAGAGGTGGGTGACAAGCTGCGCCCATTGATTGAGCTTGGTGAAAGCCAGCCTGGTGGCAGGAAACACGAGAGCGAATAGGAGCAGGGCAAACAGATACGGTGGATAGATCCGGAAGAACCGTCGTATGTAGAAACTCGTAAATGGGTTAACGGTGGTCTTCTTGAAGCTAAGGTGGATGCAGAATCCACTGATGACAAAAAATACCGGCACGCCGATCCAACCGAGGGTGAATGGGTATAGGACAAGCCCGGTAAGCAAGGACTTGAGATAAACCGGAAAGGAAACGCATAGCTCAGCCGGCACCACCCACGGATGCTTGAAGGATCGGCCGGTGAGCAAAAAGTACTCCCAAACGATGTGTCCGAGAAAGACTGAGATGACGGCGAGGCCGCGAAGATCGTCAAGGAAAAGAAAGTGAATTCCGGATTTCGCAGAGGATGACGAACGGTTCATAGTGAGTGCACGGCGTGGGTCGATCCAAATAGAATGGCTGGACGATGGCTGGTGCCGATGACTTTCAGGGTGCCTTGCACGAACCTCTCCAGGGTTGCCCGCCGCTGAACCGGCTTGTGCGAACGCGATCCCCCTTTTTCTCAGGTACCAACCGTCGCGGTCTTCACCTGGGCCGTCTTCGGCGGCCGGGTCCCTTGGACGGCGTCGCCGGATCGATCCGGTCGCCTGAAAATGCCGGCAAGCGCAGCACCATTTATCGACAGGAGCATGAGCGTGATCGCCCAAGCGACGATTCTACCGCCGGCCGAATGTTCCCCGAGCCGCACCAGCCAAAAATCGGGAAATCGGTTGGCTCCGGAACGAGCCGGGTCCTCGGCGGCCTCACGTGACTTCTGGGAAACAGGCAACGGTTTACCATGGATGCCAAGCCAAAGGCCATGCCAAACCGCAATTTGTTGGCTGGGAAAACCTACATCTTGGTTCCATGCGGTTTCCGACTCGACGGTTGCCAGATGCCAGTTCACGAGTACCGGCGGGACGGTTAAAGCCGCAGACGCGATGACGAGCGCAGCAAAGGCCGGGCGAAACCTGGAACGCCAGAGGGCGACGGCGACGGGAGCGACTGCAACGCCGAAAATGGGCAAGACCGGCAGCAGATAGCGGGGTCCCCAGCCGAAGGCGCCCCAATTCTGCATCCTGGCGATCAGGAGCGAGTACAAAAGCGCCCCCGGTAAAAACGTCAGCACCAAACCGCGCGTCGGTCTAGGAACATGCTTCCAATAGAACGGCAGCAGAAAGATCAGGAGCAAGACCGGTGAATAAAGGAAAAGGCCGCGGTTCGGAGCGAAAAAGAGGCCAAAGAGGCCGTGAAAAACATTTCCGTTTAATGCGTTGTTGCCGTTGAGATAAACCGGTGCCGTCGTACCTGGGCGCAACGGGTTGCCCATCCGCAGCCAGTTGTAGGCAAAGGTCGGAACGAGCACCGTGAATCCGGTTAGGGCGGACATGAGGTAGTCGGAAAATCGGACCTTTCGTCGCTGCAAGAACAGGTACACCGCAAACGCGAGGCCGGCGAATATTCCCAGTGAGTAGCGGAAGGTGCAGGCCAGTGCGAAGGCGGCTGCGGCGAGGATCACGTAGAGCCGAGGACGCGGCACGAGCGGGATCTTGCCGCAAAGGTAGAGCAAGGCGCACATGCAGACGCACCCGCCCATAACGTCCCACGCCGTCTTGCTGTAAGGCCAGTACATCGTCGTCATTACAAATCCCGCGGACAACAGGAAGGCTGTGCGCGTTGAAAACGTCAGCGCGAAAAGCTGATACACCAGCAGCGCGCCGATGGCGCTGAAAATCGCATAGGTAAACGCGACGCCGATCCGGGTGAGCACAGGGGGAGATGCAATCTTGTCAGCCGCAGTGCCCTTCGACAGACAGGATCCCAGAAGAGCGGCGGGCAGCATCAATACCGTATTGCCGAGGTCGTGGGGCTCGTAATAGCGATGATCCGGGCCTTGGATCCATGCCGGTATTTCTTCCGGCGAGCTCAGGGTGCCCTTATTTACGATTAACAATGCGACTCTCAACTGCTCAGTTGCGTCGCCGCTGGACATCCGGCCGGATGCGAACAGCAATAAGAAGCTGACAACAAAAGCGGTGACTGCCAGGGCCGGACGGCTCGTGAGGGCAGGTTTGTAAAAGCGTTGATGCATTTCTGGATCGAATATTTCTGGGTCGTTCTCGTAACGATGGCAAAATGCCCGGAACTCCGGAACTTGGTCCGGGTTAAAAGACCGTGGCGAAGACCAGGACCGCAGCGAGAAGCAAGGCAACCACGTAGCTCCGCGCGTCCCTGAGGGCGAAAACGATCGGGTCATGATGCACGTCGTTGCGCCCGGTCAGTATCCAGAGTCTCGCAAACCAATAGAGAAGAATCGGGCAGGCGATGAGAAGGAGCTGAGGAGATCTGTACAGGGCCTGGACCTCGGGCGAACTGACGTACAAGACCAGGATCAACGTCGACAAGATTCCTGACGACACGCCCAGCATCGCAATAATCAGGAGATCAGTGGGGCAATACGCCCGCCCGGAGTTTCCGGCCATGGACTTACCCATGGCGTTGATCTCCGTGTACCGTTTCACGAAGGCCAGGCTTGTGAATAGGAACATTGAGAACGCCAGCAGCCAATGCGACAAGACGATGTGTGCGGTGATTCCTCCGGCCAGCACGCGTGCACTATAGAGCAGGGCGAGGCAGATCACGTCGACGATCAACTTGCGTTTCAGGTAATGTGAATAGGCAAACGTGATGCCGTAGTAGGCGAAAAGGCAGAGAAAGAAGCCGGGTGAGACCGATGCAGACAGGGCCAACCCCCCGGCCAGGAGAGCTATGGAAGCGCCGAGCGCCTTTCCGATGGGCAGGTCGCCGTTGGCGATCGGACGATGCTTCTTTTTCGGGTGCGCACGATCGTTCTCAAGGTCGACGATGTCGTTGGTGAGATAGACACTGGACGCAACCAGGCAAAACGCGATGAATGAGACGGCGACGGCCAGGTCTGTACGGAAATCGAATATCCGGTGTGCCGCGATCAACGGGACAAAAAGCAGGATGTTTTTGGCCCATTGGTGCGGCCGGCAAGCCCTCAACAGGCTTCGAAACAGTGAAAGTCTTTTGACGTTTACCGTTGCAAGCTTCGGGACCGCCCGCAAGACGTGTTTCTGCGGGTTGACCGCGTAGGCGCGCCGCGCCTGTGCCCAGACGGGGATGTCAGCGGTAGAATCTCCAACGTAGTCAAACCCGGATGCTGAGAATCGTTTGTTTAACTCGTCAACCTTGGCGCTGCCTTTGAGGTTCCGGGTGGCGTTGCTGGCGATGACCATGTCGAAACAGCCGACGTGGCGGGCAACCTCTTCCGCGATGGCAGCGTTCGCGGCAGTGGCAAGAACAAGCTTGCGCCCGCTCGACTTTTCTGTCCGCAGCCAGTCGATGAGGGCGTGGTTATAGGGCAACAGCGCGATATTCGGCAGGTTCTCCTGCGCCAAGCGCTCCTTGAGGCAGGCCCGTCCCTTGACCAGCGCCGCCAGGATCAGAAAAACGTTGGTCGGCCGTTTCAACACCCACCGCAAACATGATTCGATGAGGGTGTCGGTCCGGCATAGCGTGCCGTCCAGATCCACGCACAGAGGGGCGGACGTGAGATCCACCGGTTCCTCCGATGCAGACGATTGCGAGATGGTTCCAGCCATTCAAAAACCCCGGTTCGAGAGATCCGTGCCGGCAGGGTACGAGAAGGTCCTGCCGCAACCCGTCCTTGTTCGTGACATGCAACGGATGAACGGCAGGCCCAATGTAAACTTTAGCAAGGCCGCGGCATTTACTGATTTGGGACTGGACCGAAGGGGGGTGTAAAGTGAACCGCTTGGGATCGAGCGGCTCGCCGGAAATGCCCTCCGGATGCGCCGGTGTCGCGCCGTCCGCAGCGGCTGAAATTTGAGAGAGATAACCCTCAAGGAGGCGGAGAATACTCCGAATGTTATGACTTGAATTCTCTCCACGGAGCCCACGGGATGAGCAAGGACCAGCACACGGCTACACATCTCCGAAAGCAAGGCCACGGCGGCGCAGCAAGTACACGGATGTCGTATCACCACCTCAGCCAAGGTCCGAATCTCGGCATGACAGCTTAAGGGGAAACCCCGGGGTCTTCAGGATACAAAGATGATTGGCAAGACTAATGACTATAAAAAATAATTTGGATGCGACCCTGAAAAGCCATAATGCCGGCCGCATTCCCAGTCTGGACGGCTTACGCGCCGTTGCAATTCTGATGGTCATCCTCGGCCACGGTTCGTATTCTTTGCCTAAATTCTTGTCTCCGGCACTGGCCTTTGCCGGCAATGGCCAGCTGGGTGTCAACGTCTTCTTCGCCTTGAGTGGATATTTGATTTTCCAGCTCAGCGTTCGCGAAAGGGAAACAACGGGAGAGTTTGATTGGAAGCAATTTTACGTCCGACGCGTTCTGAGGATATTCCCCTGCTTTTACTTTTATCTTGCCGTAATCGGAGTCCTGATCAGCTTTGGAGCGCTGACGCTTACCGGCCCGATGATAGGATCGGCGGCCACGTTCAGTCTCAACTACCGTTGCCTGTGGGATCACTGGGTTGGCGATTCGAACTATTCGGTCATCGGGCATTATTGGACGTTGGCTCTGGAGGAGCAGTTTTATCTGATGTGGCCGCTTCTCATGGTTTTATCGGTGAGGCGGAAGTTGGTTCCGGCGTTGGTGGCCGCTATACTGCTCGCCCCGCTTCTGCGGGTGATTTCTTACTTCTTGGCGCCGGGCCTGCGTGGCCAGATCGGAATGATGTTCCATACCGGCTTCGACTCGATCGCAGTGGGCGTTTTGCTTGGGGAACTGCTTAGGAGGACTCGCCCGAAAGCATGCCTTGAAAGGCTGGCTCGCAATCCATGGATCGTAGGGACGACGATCGTGTTCCTAGTATTCCTGTCGCCCCTTCTGACCGCAAGGTTCAAAGGAATGTATTCGCTCGCCATTGGCAAAACGCTCGAACTATCGTGCCTTGGTATTCTGATTACCGCTGCGGTTTCGCAACCGGGAACGTTTCTGTTTCGGTTTCTGAACTGGCGCCCCGTCGCATACATTGGTGTCCTATCGTACAGTCTGTATGTATGGAACAATCTATTCCTAAACGGCGAGGGGCACTGGATGGTAAACACCTTCCCGTTAAACTTTGTATGTGTCGCCGGAACGGCGGCTGCCTCACATTATCTGATCGAGAAGCCATTCCTTAAGCTGAAGAGTCGTTTTCACAGGTCTTCGAAACCCGGCATTAGCCCGGTCAGCACACGAGGCTTACCGAGCAACGCGCCGGCCATCCCGACGCTTACGCAGGCGGAAGTGGGATCTGCCACCGGTGGCCGGCGTTGATCTGCGTGCCTCATCCCTGACCGTGGTTTAGGATCGTCAGACGCCGCAAAATACCAGTAGCCCGTGAGGCTCTCCCGTTTCCACTCCTACGGCAGATTCTCATTTTTGCGGCGATACGTCCCGGATTAGTTCATATTCTATTGTGGATCGTTAAAGGAGCCTGCGCTTCGTCCGATGGTACTGGGCAACCAGACATCTTCTGCGAAGGATCTGATGAGCAAGGACAAGCGAGAAATCCTGGATTGGCTGAAGGCGGATCCCTCTCCTGCGCGCTACGTCTCGGCCGCGCGCCGCCTCGACGCATTGGCGGATGACGATGCACCCGAGATTCGAGTCGCCATCCTCCGGAACGCCACGATAGACCCGGTCGTTCCTTACATTAAGGCACAGTTCCACGACGCCGGGCTCAGGCCACAGATTTACCTCGGGAACTACGACAACGTTCATCAAGACGTTTTCGACAGGGGTAGTCCGCTTTTTGAGTTCCGGCCGGACGTCATCATCCTGGCTATGCGCCTGCATACCCTGCAGCCGCGCCTGGTGTTCAACTATGCCGCACTGTCGCCGGAAGAGGGTGAATGCCATGCAGCTGAGGCGCTCGAGCGCGTTGCCGGCATCCTGCGAGCCATTCGGGAACGGTCTCCTGCGCTCATCCTCGCCCACACCTTTGAACGGCCGATCTATCCGGCGTATGGCGTGCTTGACCCGCATTGGGCGCATGGACAGCAAAACACCACTTTGCGCCTCAACGCGCGTCTAGGGGAACAGGTCACGGCCCTTGGCGGTGCGTTCCTTGTCGATCTGGATGGGATTCTTTCCCGAGTCGGTTACGAACAGGGGTTGGATGACCGGTACTGGCACATCAGCCGGGCACCCTACAAGCCTCCGGTTCTGATTCGGCTCGCCGATCAGTACGTACGGTTTGCCGTCGCCCTCAGAGGCAAGAATCGAAAATGCCTGGTTCTGGATTGTGACAACACGCTTTGGGGCGGCGTCATCGGTGAGAACGGCATCAATGGGATCCGGCTGGGCAACACCTATCCGGGATCAGCGTACGTGGAATTTCAGGCTGCGATCCTCGACCTGTACCATCGAGGGGTGTTACTGGCGCCCAACAGCAAAAACAACGAGAAGGACGCCTTGGAGGTTTTCGAACGACACCCATCCTCGCTGTTGAAACCCGAACACTTCGTGGCAAAACGAATCAACTGGCAGGACAAGGCTTTAAACCCGCGCGAGATCGCAGCGGACCTCAACATCGGCATAGACAGCCTGGTGTTTGTCGATGATAACCCGGTCGAATGCGCTTACGTCCGGGAATGCCTGCCGGAAGTCGAGGTCGTTCAGCTTCCGTCTGACCCCACCGGATACCGGCGCCTGCTGCAGAGCCTGAACTATTTCGATTCGCTCACCCTGACGCAGGAAGACCGCCGGCGAAGCAGCATGTACCAGACCGAGCAGCGCCGGAGACAGGTTCAGACCGAGAGCAAAACGATAGAAGATTACCTAGGCTCGCTGGAGATGACCATCACCATCGGCCATGCTGACGCTTTCACCATTCCACGGGTTGCGCAACTCACCCAGAAAACCAACCAGTTCAATCTCACGACCCGGCGCTACTCGGAAGAGGATATCCGCGCGCTGGCGATAAATCCTTCGACAGACCTTTTTCATGCAAGTTTGAAGGATCGTTTCGACGATAACGGCGTCATCGCGGCCGCGATTGTTCGCTATGAGGGTGACGCCGCCCGTATTGACACGTTGTTGATGAGTTGCCGCGTGATCGGCAGAGGCGTCGAACAGGTCATCCTGGCGCACCTCGAAAAAGCCGCAAGAGCGCGGGGGTGTTGCCGACTGGAAGGCGAGTACATCCCGACACCAAAAAACGGATTGGTAAGGGACCTGTTCAGAAACAACGGTTTTGTATCGGTACCTGACGATGCGCAAGGTTTATGGCTTCGGAACTTGTCCGAGCCGCCGTTAACACCTCCTCCATGGTTCGGGGAGATCTGTATCAAGAAACAAGATTAAATTCGATGAGTGTGGATCAACGTCTCAGCAAAGTTTTTTCAGAAGTTTTCGAACTGTCACCCGAGGAAGTTTCCGATGAGGCCTCGCCAAAAACCATCGAGCGATGGGACTCGATGAATTCCATGGTCCTGGCGATGGCGCTGGAGGAAGAATTCGAGGTTCAGTTTTCTGATCAGGAGCTGATACGGATGAACAGCTACCGGTCAATCCGGGAAACGCTGGCGCAGAAAGGATCGTAAGCAGCCTGAAAGGAGTCGAAGGGTGCTGAAACCGGGGCGCATTTGGTATTGGAGTTGCAAGGCATACCGGAAACGGATGATTACGGTCGCCAAAGCCTTGAAGCTCCTGAATTACATACTCTTCAAATGTTTGCTTCCCTTTGAAGCGGAGCTCGAAGGAGAAGTAGACATGCGGCATTGGGCCCTGGGGGTAGTCGTCCATCCGCAGGTCCGAATCGGCAAGAACGTGGTTCTTTATCATCAAACGGCGTTGGCGGCGCAGACGTGGATCGGATCGCCCCATCGAATCATCGTTGAAGATGACGTTACGATCGGGGTCGGTGCAATCGTCGTCGGCAGCAATTTACGCAGCCTCAGGATTGGCAAAGGCGCGACGATTGCGCCCGGATCGGTCGTGGTCCGGGACGTTGAGCCGGGGCAGACGGTGGTCGCAACACCGGCGCGTCCTGTTCCCACCGCGGCCTGCAGCGCCTGAGCCATGACCCGAGAAATCCTGGAGCGCAAGCGCTTCACCATTGAGGACCAGGAGCGTTTTGCGCGGTTGTCCGGAGATAGAAACCCGCTGCATATGGACCCCGTTGCCGCGAGGCGGACCCAGGCGGGTGCGCCGGTCGTGCATGGGATCCACACGCTGCTGTGGTTCCTGGACGTGCTGAGCCGGAAGCATCCTGATCTACCCCCGTTCGGAACGGTGAACGTCCGTTTCGAGAAGCTTCTTTACGTCGGCGAGACCGCTGAGGCGATCGTGACGCATTGTGATGCATCGGGTGTGCGGGCGGAGGTAACGGCGGCGGGCACGCTCGTCGTACGCGTGACCGGAACTTTCGGAAAACCCAAACCGCCGAACCCGACGGTGGCGGATACGGAAATGCCGGTTCAACGTCCCCTGCTTCCGGCCGAGCTTTCTCTGAAGGAAATAGCCGGCAGAACCGGCCGGGTCGGCTTTGCCGGATCGCCAGGGGAGATTGCGCGCGCGTTTCCCGACGCGGCCCGTGCCTGGGGCGAGCGGCGTGTCGCCGCATTCGCCTGCTGCACTTACCTGGTTGGGATGGTTTGCCCCGGATTACATTCCATCTTTGGCGGGCTCGTGCTGACCAGGTGCGAAGAGGCGGATGAACGGGATGCGATCAGCTTCCGCGTTACGCTCAGCGATCCGCGGTTTCGGCTGGTCCGGATGGAGATCTCGGGCGGCGGGCTCGCCGGCAATTTAGAAACTTTTGTGCGCCAACCGCCTGTCGCACAAGCCGGCATGGCCGAACTCGCCGGACGCATCACTCCCGGCGAGTTTGCCGGCACGACGGCGCTCATCGTCGGCGGCTCCCGAGGTCTCGGTGAATTAACAGCCAAAATCCTGGCCGCAGGCGGCGCACAGGTCCTCATAACCTACGCGGCCGGTCAGGCGGACACCGAACGGGTGCGGGATGGAATGACCACGCAGGGAGGAAACTGCGAGATGCTGCACTACGACGTCCGAGCCCCGGCCGGGGCGCAGTTGGTGAACCTCGCCAAGGAGCCGGCCGAACTTTACTATTTTGCGACTCCAGCGATCTTCAGGCGCAAAACCGGCGTTTTCGCGCAGGATAAATTCAACGACTTCTTTTTGTTTTACGTCACCGGGTTTTATGACCTTTGCCAGATGCTTTGTCGACGACGGTCCCAAGGGATCTCAGCGTTTTATCCCTCCTCAACGGCGGTCGAAACGCGGCCCGCAGGGATGACCGAGTACGCCATGGTCAAGGCTGCCGGTGAGATCTTGTGCACCGACATGATGGCCTACGAAACTCGGATCCACATCACGATCAAACGTTTGCCCCGGCTGCCTACCGATCAGACGGCGACGCTGATGCAAGCCGAAGCCGCGGATCCGGTGGAGGTAATAGTACCCATCGTTCGCGAAGTGCACGCGCGCTCTGATGCGAGGAGTAAGCAGCGCCCGGTGAACGCGGCTACCTCGTCGGCTTCGCAATCCGTGGTATTCGGTTCCTGCGACGCCTCGCCTGAGGAGTTGCCGACCAGGGATCGGCTCGACGCTGGTGACCCGGCTGACGACGAAATACGATGTCTGGCACATGACACGAGGCGGGATACGCTCGGCTAGACACGGATCTCCCGCTTATCACAAACTTAATTGAACTCTATGTCTTACCTTACTAATCAAACAAGTCGGATGGCTCGGTCGCGACTGGTTATCCCCGTGTTCTTCATTAGTTTCTTTCTTCTCTCCGCATCCGGTCGGATGTCCAGCGGTGATGCCCTAAATCAGTTACGGGTGGCGCTCTTGATGCTGACCGAGCGCGCTGTGAGCCCAACGGGTGAACACGAGGCCTGGATTCGAGAAAAGGGGGAATGGTTTCAAGGCCAAAACGGTCACTTCTATGAGCCTCATGAACTTGGAAACACCGTTGTCATGTTGCCCGCCGCTCTCCTGGGGCTGTCTGCGCCTGCCCCGCATTACTCGACCGGCTCGACGCAGGACGTGATCATCAATCCGCCCGTCGCTGCGAAGATAGCTGCGGCGTTATCCTACGCCGTCTTCAGCGCGGTAGGCGCAAGCTTTATATTTTTCCTCTTCGGCCGGTTCTTTTCGAAACGTGCAGCGTTTTTCCTAACCGTCGGCTTTGTGACCACGACGCTTTACTGGACCTACAGCAAGACCGCTTTAGATGTCATGGGTGGGAGCATCTGCGTGTGCGGTCTGCTCTATTTCTGCACTATGATTCCGGTGTCATCGCGTCCTCGATTGAACGCAATCTGCGCTTCCGTATTCTTCGGGCTGACCTGCCTGTTTCGGTATGCACTAGCTCCATTCCTTGGCCTTGCTTTTGTCACCTATTTGATCCTGCATCGGCGCAGGCTTCGTTTGATAGATTATACTTTATGTGCATTGACGGGATTCGTTATTTTACTGCCAACTTTCGCTTATAATTGGTTGAGAATGGGTAACCCCTTACGTCCAGGTACAACCGCACCCTATTATCTAGCCGAATTTAATGCGATGACCGGGAACATTCTAGGAGGGACGCTTGGACTGCTCTTTTCGCCAAATCTCGGGCTCATGTTCCACTCGCCAGTTTTGCTGTTGATCTTTCTCGTGCCTCTGTTTTGGAAATCGTTTCCGTTGCAGATTCGACAACTGACGATGTGTTTCCTCCCGGCGGCCATTGGCTATGTATTCGTGATCGCTAAGATGAAGCATTGGTCGGGGCTGATGGGCGTGGGGCCCCGCTATTTGCTTCCGATCCTACCGATTATGGCTGTTGCGATCGCGCCCATCGCGCTGACTCTCTGGCGATCAAAGTGGCGGTTCCTACTGATCGCCTTGGTGACCACATCGGCGATTCTCGCCGTTGCACCGGTCCTCGTAAACTGGCAGGTTGCGGTTGCCGAGTCTCCGAATGCTATGTCTCAGGATGCTCGATATCCAATCCAGCAAATGGCCATGTTGAGAGGACTCTGGCTTGGTCTTCACGGAAAACCCTTGCCGACGTCAGGTTTGTCGAAAGCAGTCACCGAGGATCCGGTATATTCGAGTGTAACTCGTTTCCCTGATCTCTGGCTCGCACGTCTGGCGGAGCAATCGATAGGCATGAAGGTTCTCTCGGCGGTAACGACGCTGGTGCTCGTAGGGATGAATATAAGCACTTTGATCTGCATCCTGGTGGTCACGAGAGACGGTGAAAAGATCAGATTCGAGAGGTTTCATAGCGAAGATACGGGCTGCGGCGTCGATGCGACAAAAACCGTTCTTGACGTTTGAGTGACCCCATACCGGCATTCTTTTGATTCCGATCGTTCCTCAACCGTATTACATCTGGCTTAAGGAAATCGTCCTCTCATGGTCAGCCACCAGAGAAATTCACGAGGATCAGGTCCCACCATCGTCGTCGATGATCAATAGGTATGGATAATCGGCGGCGACGGCCGTCAGGGTAATGGCATTTCCGGAGGCGGAATCCACGGTCACCGGCACGTCACGATCGTTAAGCGGGTCATAGGCCCGGGCACGGATACTAGCAGCGTTCACCCCCTTTAAACTGATGGTGAACACCTCCGGGGCAAGGGCTTGCGTCAGATCGCGCGTCATCACGTAGTAAGGGATGACGAAACGACCGGCATTGACCTCGAAAGGCAGGATCGCAAGCACGTCACGGTCATAGAGCGGAGGGTGCGCGGCGGTGCCGTCCCCGTCGAACTGGCGATGGTCATGCGCGTCGCTGATCGAGGTCACCTGCAGGGGCCGGGTGGCCATCAGGGCGGAATCCAACCCTTGGCTCATGAGGTCGACGATCCGCTTGGTTACCATCAAAGCCGGTGACGTGTAGGAAGAGTCGTCGTCAGGATAGGCTTTGTGGCTTTTTGCGTAATCGATGAAGTTATCCTGCACGATCCCGTACTCAAGGTCGCCGGCCCCCGAACTGAAAAGCGTCAGGTTTTTAACCCCTTTCTGCAGGTAAAAGCAGAGCGTACGCGCCGTTGCCTTGGCTTTGAGGGTCAGCGCTGTGGGGGCGTCAACAACGCCGTACCCATGCGGATCATACCCCGTCTCAGTGATCCACGTATCGCATTCGACCACGCGTCCATCTGCGACCCGGGCCTGACGGCCATGGGCGTCGGTCGCAATGCGGGTGGTGAGCGGCGACATGTCCCGGATGAGGTGCTCGGTCTGGATCGCCGTCCCGCCGTATTCGGGAAAACGGCAGCGGTAACCGGGCACCCAACCCCGGTTTTCAAGTTGCAATTGCGCGTTCACGCTGCTCCTGCCGTCGTCGTCCACCGGAAAGCTCCGGTCGCGCGGGTACGGATGCTTGCAGATCGCGCCGATCCCGACCGGTTGATTGGATGCGCTCGGCCACGGGATCGTGCTCGCAAAGCCATCGGCGACCTGCACGCCGGAAAAAGCGCCCGGTGCTTGCCGGGCGCAATCGACGGTCGCCTGCAGAAGGTTACCCCAGACCACGTCCTGGTTGTACTGGTAAGGTGCCGGCCGGTAGTACGCATTGATGTACAGGAAGTTCGAGCCGAACGTCAGCTCGTTCCAGATCTCCAGGTCGAAGCCTTTGTCGCCGCGGTTATCAGCCGTGCCAAGCGCCTCACCGGCATAGCGGGCGACCGTCTCGACGTAGCGCCTCCACCCGTTAAGGGTCTCTTCGCCTTCGGGGGTGCCGGGCGGCGAGAACGGGCGATACTTCAGGGTAGCCATGCTCACACGGGTATTGGCGGGAATCGCTTTCGGCAGCGGCTTGGATAGGGTCACCGTGTGGCCGTCAATTGCCGTGATGAGGGCCTCGGCCGCCCAGTAGCCGGTTAGATTGCTTAAGCCGCTTCGCCCGAGGACCAGGCCCGTGGTGCCGTCGAGTTGTACGCTCGTGGCCCCTGCGGCCGCCTCGGCTGTGACGGTACGATAGAAATAGCGTGCGGGGCAAGGGGCGCCCTGATTGGCGTTCAACAGGATGATCGGGCGGATACCCCATTTTTTGCATGCCTGCAGGGCTGCGCGCAGCGAAGGAGAGGTTAGAGACTCGTCCTCATAGTTGAGGTTACCCCAACCAACCTCAATCCGGGTGAGCTTGATGCCGTGCCTGGCCAGATGCTCAAGGACAAGGTCCGCGTTATCGGGGCTGCTTAGGACCACGCCGAGCCCGTTGAGGAAACGGTTGGCCGGGACGGTTTCGAGGTAGGCGCGCCAGGGTTGAATCCAGTGGGAGCGGGCGCCAAACGGAATGTCGAGCTGATAATTGGGGTCGGTGTAGGCTGAGGCCAACGTACCGGAATGCATCGGGCACGCCGTTGCGGAGAATAGAGTAGCGATAAGGCGGCTAATGCGCAGACGCCGGCGAAGTGGCGCCTGTGCCAAGCGGGGAGCGGCCGGACCGGCAATCGATTGTTGTGGGACCATATTCGTCAGTGGCTTGGAACGCAGGTGGAAGCTCAAAGTCTGCCGTACATGGCCCCTGAAGCCACGGCTGGCGTTGACGGCGAGAGCCGTTGCAATGACGTGATCGTCATTCGGGTCCCGGCAGGCCGGCCCGATTTCAGGCAAGCGGACCAGGGAACACATTCCCGGCTGCTTCCAGATCGGCGCACCACGCCACGACCGCCGTCTCATCATGGCCGTAGGCCTTCCGCAGCCGGGGCGAGAGCAGCGCGGTTTTGGTTTCTTCGAGTAGGAGCGGTGACAGGTGCATGACGAATGCGCCTTGGCCCGCCAGCTTCAATATCCACCCCGGAACGCTTCGGGGAAACAGGAAGGCGCTCACCAGCACCGAGGCGTCAACGACGGCGCTTGCGGGCATGGGAAGCTCTGGCTTCGTCAACGGCAGCCAGAATCTCGGCTTCCTGTTCAGGGGTGGGTTCGCGCCCGGAAATGCTCACCGGACGCAGCAGGATCGCGCCGCTTTCGGTGACTTCGGCCTCCAGATAATCGCCTTCTTCCAGCCGGGCCGCTTCTCGGATATCGCGGGGGAGGGTAATTTGCGCTGCCCGCCGGACCTTCACGAGCGCCAAAGGCGAGCCTTCCGGGTGCAGATGGTCTGACATAGGGAGCTACCTTTCAAATTACGAATTTATCATAACATCTTTGGCCGTTGGGGTCAACAAGCGCGAACCCTCGGCATCCCGCTGCCTGCTGATACACTATGTATATGAAGCGTATCAAACAGGCTTCCGGGCCGTCGCCGGCCGGCATGCAGCTTTACGACCAGGACGGCCGTGCGCACGCCGGTGTGAAAATCCGGTAGCTGGAGCCTTCAATGACGACTGTTTCGGCATGATGGAGCAGCCGGTCAAGGACGGCCGCGGTGATGGTGCGCTTCGCCGTTAAAAGTCGCCGGCCATTGTTTGAAGGCCTTGTTGGAAGTGAGGACGATCGACCCGCGTTCGTAGCGTTGGCTGATGACTTGGAAGAGCAGGTCGGCGCCGCGTTGATCGGTGGGGAGATAGCCAACCTCATCCAGCACCAGTAAGGCGGGCGACAGGTAACGTCTGAGCTGGGGTTTGAGCGTGCCTTGCGCCTGGGCGGCGCTCAAGGTGTTAATGACGTATGGACAGATCGGCCGGCGCCAACGGCCCACTATGACGCAATTCCCGAAGCATCAGTCAGCGTTATGCGCCCGGCGTCGCCACCGCTTGCACCCGGCGTTTCGGAACCATAAACTCACTGTGATGCCGCTTACCATCGAGCTCTGCGCCTCAGAGGAGCAAACGGCCTTCAATTTGCATCGTTGGGCCGAAATCCAGGCCGACCCGGAACTCCGGCGTCTGCCCCACCGAATTGAAACGGACCGGCACGGTCGCATCCTGATGAGCCCACCCCCTGCCCCCGCGCACGGCAACCGCCAGAGCCGTACCGCCGCCCTCCTGATCGATCTACTTGCCGAGGGCCAGGTTGTAACCGAATGCCCGCTGTCGACCTCCGACGGCGTTAAAGCGATCGATGTGGCCTGGCTGGCACCAGGCCGTGAGGCCGAGGTGGAGTCCTCCATCTGCTTGATGCGCGCCCCGGAGGTCTGCGTCGAGATCATCTCGCCCTCTAATACCGGCGCAGAGATTGATGAAAAGGTCGCCTTGTATTTTGAGGCCGGTGCCCGCGAGGTCTGGCTATGCGGGCTGGATGGGAAGCTCACCTTTCACATCGGCTCGGCCGGAAACTGCCGTGCCTCCTGGACTTTGTGCCCGCAGTTCCCGACGGCGGTTCCACGTGCCGACCCCACCCGGTCGCCCGGATGCCGGGCCTCTTGCCAACAATCGCAGTAGACTAGTCTGGACGGGTCGATTACATGGAGTGCTATGGCCCAAGAGACTTTGGTGGGAGCCTACGAAGCGAAGACCCGACTCCCTCAACTCCTTGACCGAGTCGAGGACGGTGAGATTATCGTAATCACCAGGCATGGCAGGCCGGTGGCCAAGCTCATACCGGCCTCGGCCGAGAAGGTTCGACCCGACGTACAGCAAGCCATCAAAGAGATGCTCGAATTTCGGGACAAGCACGGCCCGCGCCTCCAAGGCCTAAGCCTTCGGGAGCTGATCGAAGAGGGACGGCGTTACTAGCTGAAGGGGTTCCCATGTCCCAAGAGGTCAGGGGCCGATTCATCCTGGATACGTCGCTAACCCTGGCGTGGTACTTCGCCGATGAGGCCAACCCCTACGCGGATGCTGTCGCTCAGAAGTTTGCCTCGGCTGAAGCCATCGTCCCCTCACTTTGGCCGCTCGAAGTCGCTAACGCCCTGCTGATGGGCGAGCGGCGAAAGCGGAGCACCGCAGCCCAAGCGTCAACCTTTTTGGCTCGCTTGGGCACGCTTCCCATCGTCATCGATCATGAGACAGACGCTCGGGCGTGGAGCGATACCATTAGCCTCGCTCGGGCTCATAACCTCTCGACTTACGACGCGGCTTATCTCGAACTCGCGATGCGGCGAGGACTGCCGCTGGCCTCACTTGATGAGAAGCTTAAAGCCGCGGCGACTGCCGTTGGCGTCGGTCTGTATTCGCTGCCGTGACCGGCCTGTGGCCCGGCTCGCACCGGGCCGTGAGGCCGAGGTGGAGTCCTCGGCCGGTGCCCGCGAGGTCTGGCTATGCGCGCTGGATGGGACGCTCAGCTTTCACCTCGGCTCAGCTGGGAATCGCTGCGCCTCCTCGACTTTGTGCCCGCAGTTCCCGGCGGCGGTTCCACGGGTAAACCGGTCGGAACGGGTGATGGGTGGCTCCGCCGCAGCCGCTGAATCTGTGTTAATCTGTGTAATCTGTGGATGGATCTCTGTTCTGCGTAATCTGTGGATCCACTAACCGGGACGGCACGGATCCCACTTTCGGGACGCCGGTCAGGTCCGCTTCGTAGCGCTCAAGGGACTCCGCCCGGCTCGGCTGAGCTCGCTAATCCCTAAATTCCTTGATGTCAGCCGGTTACGTTCAGGATGATTATCCGGTTACGTTCTCCCGGGCTGCGCGGAGGGGCTTGGCACGGCTTAAGCAGTCACTCTCAATCGTTATGAGCGCCGCCCTTTCCGCTTCCAACCCGCTGGCCGCCTTCGCTCTTCCCGACCTGCCCCGTCGGTCGCCCCGGACCTCGATCATCCTGGCCGAACTGGCCCGCCAGCGCCGTCAGGAACGCTGTCGGCGCCGCCAAGTCCGAGCCCGGCGGGCGGCCTGGCTGTTCTGGCTGGACCGGCGGCCGTTTGACTCGGCGCGCGTGCCGCAACAACCCCTGCCCGGGCTGGTTTTCGCGGGCGGCATGCTGCAGGTCTGCGTCACACCACGGGCACGGCGATTTGGCGGGCACAACGACTGAGTTCACACGGCGAACACGGCGAGCCACGGCGACCACGGCGGAAAGAAGAAAGAGTTCGGGGTTCGGAGTGGCATCGTGGGGGGTGGGTGCGAGTGTCGGCCTTAGAGTTACCGCCAGGTCCTCTTAATCTGTGTCAATCTGTGTAATCTGTGGATGCTTTCCTCTTTTCTGCGTGTTCTGCGGATGATTTAGTCGTTCCGCCGTGTTCGCCGTGGTCGCCGTGTGAACTCTTACGTTGTGCCCGCCTTTTCGCTGTGCCCACCGTGTGACCGTGTGAACTCTTACGCTGTGCCCGCCACACCCGCCGTGCCCGTGGTGTGCCCGACACCTCCCGATCATTCCCACCGAGCGATTTAGTCGCCGGCTGACCTCAACCGCCGCTCCGGGGCAAAGACCGGCTCAGCCGCCTTGAAATCCGGTATCGCGCGACTTGCACCGGATGATATCAATGCTATCATTGGTCAATGGCCCAGCTGCTGGTGCGGGATTTGGAAGACGAAGTGGTCGTTGCCCTGCGTTCAAAGGCGGCTGAAGAGGGTACCTCGGTCGAAGAGGCCCATCGTCGTGTGCTGCGTGATTTTGCCGGCCGGCGCGGGCGCCAACGGAACGACTTCAAAACCTTTCTGTTGAGCTTTCCAGAAGGTGATCTCGATGAGGTCTTTGAGCGACAACGCAACGTTCCACGGCAAGTAGACCTGGCGTGACGTACTTGCTCGACACCAATGTGCTCTCGGAACTGCGGCCCAGGGCAAATCGTCACCCGGGAGTACTGGCATGGTTTATGGCGGTTAACGAAGAGGACCTTTTCACCAGCGTGCTGGTGTTAGGGGAAATTCGCCGCGGGATTGAAAGGGTCCGCGCGTATGACGCGGCGTTTGCAGCTCGGCTCGAGGCTTGGCTCACCGTCCTCAAAGCCGACTACGCAGACCGTGCCTTGCCGATAGACCGCGCGGTGGCGGATGTCTGGGGCACATTCGACCGTCGCCAACTGCCGCCGGAACCGGATGGTTTGGTCGCCGCCACCGCTTTAAGACACGGGATGACCCTCGTCACGCGGAATGTTGAGCACGTCGCCGGGACCGGGGTTGCCACCCTCAATCCATGGACGTGGGCTTAAAAGCGGCGTGAGCGAATCCGCAGAACACGCAGACGGGTCGCGGCGCGTGCCGGTGGATGCGTGCGACGCTACATGACCGTAATCTGTGTCAATCTGTGGATGATCTCTTTTCTGCGTTGTCTGCGAGTTTTTTGGTCCCCCCTTGCCTTGCGCTGCGGAAGGCAGGATCATTGCACGAAGTCAAAACGCATTCCCCCCTGCGCACCCTCCATTCCCCCTTAAGTGAAAAGCGGAAAAAACCCATCGGCCGTTTCCCGTGACTCGCGGTCTGCTGACGGCGCCACTGCACCGGAATTTTCGGGGCAGCCGAACCCTGCGGGGATCATGGGGCGCGGCCTCGTGCTTGGGGGCCTTCATGAGGTGACCAAGTCGTTCGGCGCGATTGTGGCCATCCAGGGAGTTTCTTTCGACCTGCGTTCGGGCGAAGTGCTCGCCCTTCTGGGGGAAAATGGCGCCGGCAAGAGCACGTGCGTGAAGGTCCTGGCCGGCGTCCATGCCCCGACCGCGGGGCACGTTTACCTCGAAGGGCAACCGGTTCAACTGCATTCACCGTCGGACGCGCAGCACCGCGGCATCGCCGTCATGCACCAGCACCCGGGGCTCTTTGGAGACCTGTCGATCGCGGAGAACGTTTTTATGGGGCACCCGAGAAAGGGATTCCTGGGTCTCCTGGATCACGACGCGATGCTCGCGGAAACGCATCGGTTGCTGAAAATCGTGGGGCTGCAGGCGGACCCCCGGGCGCCGCTTTACAGCCTGCGGACGTCGGAGCAGCAATTGGTCGAAATCGCCAAGGCGCTGGCCGTAAAGGCTCGCATCATGATCATGGACGAACCGACCGCGGCCTTGTCGCGTCGCGAGGTCGATCAGCTTTTTCTCGTCGTGGACGGCCTGCGGAAGCGCGGTGTGGCAATGATGTTCGTGGGCCACCGGATGGAAGAAGTTTATGAGGTCGCCGATCGCGTCGTGGTTTTGCGCGATGGAAAGGTGATCGGCGAGGCGCCGGTCGGCGAAATGCCCCGGGATCGGGCGATTCAACTGATGGTGGGCCGGCCGTTGGCTGACCTTTACCCGAAGCGGTCCAATTCTTTGGGAGAAGTCATTCTGGCAGTCGAGGGGCTTTCCCGGGGGACCATGTTTGAGAACGTCTCGTTCACCGTCAGGTCAGGTGAAATCCTGGGGTTCGGCGGCCTGGTCGGAAGCGGCCGAACGGAGATCGCGCGCGTTTTATTCGGAATCGATCAACCGACGGCCGGAAGGATTCTGCTCGACGGGAAACCGGTTTCATTCGCGACGCCCAAGGACGCGCTGAAAGCGGGGATTGCGTACGTCTCGGAAGACCGGATGGGCCAGAGCCTCGTGATGGACTTTTCCATCCTGGCGAACGCGGTTCTGCCCGTGGTAGACCGCGCGGCCCCGTTCGGTTTCGTGGAACGCGCACGCGAACTTGCCCTCGCCGGGCCGCACCTGGATCGCCTGCGGGTGCGCTGCCGCGGCTACGACCAGCCCGTGCAGCAGCTTTCGGGCGGGAACCAGCAAAAGGTCGTGCTCTCAAAGTGGCTCGCAACGAAACCGCGGATCTTCATTTTTGATGAGCCGACGCAAGGGGTGGACGTGCAGACCAAAGCCGAGGTTCACGCCGTGATCGCAAGCCTGGCGAAGGACGGGGCGGCCATCATCGTGATCTCGTCCGAATTGCCGGAGCTCATCGGCGGCTCCGATCGCATCATGGTCCTGCGGGAGGGGGTCGTCACGGGCGAATTTTCGGCCAAGGACGCAACCCAGGAAGGAATCATGCGGGTCGCAACGGCGGAAACGGCCGTGATCAATCCGCCACCGGGTGAGGCGGCGGCGCCGCCCGGGGCAGCCGGGCCTTTACTGCCAAAGCCGGCCGCCGACGGGTTGAACCCGCGACGTCTGCCGGACCTTCTGCTGGTCCGGCGGGAACTGGGGCTGGTAGCCGCCATCCTGATGATCATCATCCCGGCCACCATTTTGAATCCGAGGATGCTGGGCGCGTCCAACCTCAAGGCGCTGTCGATGGATGCCGCCCTGCTCAGCATCGTGACGGTCGCGCAGATGCTCGTTCTGATCACGAGAAACATCGATCTCTCGGTTGCCTCCGTGATCAGCCTTTCGGCCTACGTTTCCGCCATGGTGTTGAAGGCGTCGCCCCACACGCCGATCCCGATCGCGATCCTGATCGCGTGCGCCGTCGGGTTGCTGTGCGGGCTGATCAATGGAGCGATCATCGCTTACGGGCGGATTCCGGCGATCGTGGCCACCCTGGGAACGCTTACCTTGTTCCGCGGCTTCAACAGCCTTCTGGCCAACGGGGTACAGATTAGCGCCGACCAGGTGCCCCAGGGTTGGCTCGACCTTACCACGGCCTCCCTCTTCGGGGTTCCCGGCGTGGTCTTCGTGGCCGCAGCCATCGTGACGGCGATCGCGCTGGGTCTCCGCCACCTGGAGGCCGGCCGCCAATGGTTTGCGATCGGCTCGAACCCGGACGGCTCCCGCCTGATCGGCGTCCCGGTCACCAGGCGAATCCTGGCGGCTTTCGGTCTGGCCGGACTTCTGACCGGGTTCGACGGGGCGCTTTGGGCTTCCCGGCTGGGAACCGTCGATTCCCAGGTGGCATTCGGCGTCGAACTCACCGTGATCGCTTCGGTGGTCGTCGGCGGGGTGGCGATTCGCGGCGGCTCGGGAACGGTCCTCGGCGTCCTGCTGGGCACGATCACGCTGCTGGTAATCAATAACGCCCTGATTCTCGTGCACATCGATCCGCTGCAAATTCAATCCGTGTATGGGCTGGTTATTCTCGGGGCGATCTCAGCCGACGCGTACGTTACCCGAAAAGCGCATCAGCCGCGTTCAACCCGGGTCAGGAAATGAATAGAAAGATTGCGAACCTGTCAGGCAGCCGGGACTTCTTTCCGGCCGTCCTGTTTTTCCGCGCGTTCGCCTACGCTTTGCCGGATTCCCTGACTAACTTCGGTTTGAACATGATCGGCCCGACAGAGGATAGGTGTACTTGTACGAAAAAAACTAACAAATGACGAGGACCATGAGAATCCATTCCTGCATATTTAACATAATCATCATTGCCGCCGCTGCTTGCATGGCCGGCACAGCCGGGTCCGCTGCCGACGCCGATATTACGGTCGGCTTCATCCCGAAGCTGGACACCGATCCCTATTTCAAAGTCGCCGGCGAGGGCGCAGCCGAGGCGCAGAAGGAAATCGGCGGGAAGTCGCTTTTCGTCGCGCCTTCAACCGCAACCGGGGAGGCGCAGATCCCGTTCATCAATAACCTGGTTTCGCAAAGGGTGAACGTCATCGCCATTGCCGCCTCGGACACGAATTCGGTGGTGCCGGCATTGCGACGGGCGCTGGCGCAGAAAATCCGTGTGATGACGTTTGATTCGGACTGCGCGAAGAATGGCCGGGAGCTGTTTGTAAACCAGGCGACGCAAAGCAGCCTGGCCGAGATGATGCTGGATAGTTTAGGCGGGATGATCGGTTACGAAGGCGAATTTGCGATCCTCTCGAGCACGCCGACCGCGACGAACCAGAACCAATGGATCGATGCGATGAAGAAGAGAATGGCGAATGACCCGAAATTTGCCAAACTGAAGCTCGATCAGGTGGCCTATGGGCAGGAATCCGCGCAGGTCAACCAGCAGCAGGCGTTGGCCCTGGCTGAAGCCTTCCCGAATCTGAAGGGCATCATCATTCCAGCCGGCATCGGCTTGCCGGCGGCGGCCCGGGCCCTGGAACAGGCGGGGTTGCTCGGCAAGATCAAACTGACCGGTCTGGCACCGGCCACGCTCATGAAGAAATACATCCTCGCCGGTCAAGCCCAGGATATCTGGTGGAACGTCAAAGATCTCGGCTACCTGAGCTATTATGCCGCGGCGGCGCTCGCGACGGGCAAAATCACCGGAAAAAAAGGTGAAACGTTCACCGCGGGACGCCTTGGGGAACGCACCATCGGAGATGACGGCGAGATCCTTCTAGGCCCCGCCGTAATCGTGACGCCGGAAAACGTGAATTCGTTTGCCTTCTGACACACGGCGGGCACAACGTAAGAGTTCACACGGCGAACACGGCGGAAAGACAGAATCATTCGCAGAACACGCAGAGAACGCAGAAAAAGAATCCCAAACGCTGGACCTGACAGCGGCAGCCGGCACCCATGCTGCCGCTCCGAACTCCGACCGACACCCGCTATTCGTTACCCGTTACCCGTTACCCGCCACTCTCTTCCATTTGTGGCATTTAAATAGAGAACGCCCGGTCTTGCGACCGGGCGTTTTTCTGAACCGCTGCAGCGGACGGAGCGCTGTTATTTATTGATTAAAGATTGCGTTCCTCGCGTCGCCGTTCCCTTTCGGCTTCCCGCTCGGCTTCCGTGCCCGTCACGCCGGTTGTAGTGGTGGTCTCACCGGTACGCGCCGTTTCACCCAACCCCGAGCGATCGACTTCCACGTCCGTCTTTCGGACCGAATCCGAGACGGTCTGCTGCTCGACATCTTCGGTCTTGCGGGCACGCACGGCCCCGGTGACCACCCGTTCCTTGTCGACCACTGCTTCCTCGCGCCGGATCGGCACCTCGACTTCCTGCTCCGTAAGCTCGCCCGTCTGGCCCGCGCGCACCTGATCGGCAGGCACCCGCTCGATCACCACGTCTTCACGGCGCAACTCGACCGGCACGTTGACCTGCTCGGTCCGCACCAGCTTACGCAGCCGGACCCGGCCCGCCTCAACCTCGCGCTTGCCTACCCGTACGCGCTCCTCTTCAGTCGGGATTTCCACTTCTCCGGTCGCGCTTTCACGAGGCGTCCCGGTAACCCCGATTTGGTCGCGGCGTTGCTCGGTAATGTCCCGCTCGCCCGTGACGGCACCAGCGCGCGTGTCAGCCGCCTCGGTCCCGATAGCCGTCGCGCTTGTCCTCTCGGCACCGATTGCCGCCGCACCGGCTGCACCGGCCGTCTCCGCCCCGGTAACGGTCGCACCGGCCGTTCTGCCCTGGTAATACTGGATAACTTCCTGCTCCCGCGCGTCCGACAGCACCTCTTCGGCAGGATGGCTGGGCGCATTTTTCACAAGCTCAGCATCATAGGGAACCCGGACTTGATCGTCGTGGATTTCCACGCTGCGAGCGGGCACCACGTGTATCTTGCCCAGCAGCCAGCCGGTCTTGATTCCGAGGAATTCAACCTTGCCGCTTGCCTCGTCGGTCCAAAGGGCGTCCAGGGTGCCAATGGTATCGCCTCGGTTATCGACAACCTTTCGGCCGATAAGCGATTGGAACGTCTGGTCGTTAATATCGTCAAATGTATTCATAATACCTTGATTCCACTTGCTGGTGGTGAAGCGTTAGTAAAGCTTCGCCAACGCGGCTGGCGACGGCCTTATCCCATTTACGATTCTCAAGGCGGCAACATTGCGACGCAAAACGGGAGGGTTCCGTCACACGGCGGGCGCAGCGGGTTGGGCGGGCACAACGTAAGAGTTCACACGGCGAACACGGCGGACCACGGCGGGAAGAGGGGGAAGGGGAAAGAGTTCGGCGTTCGGAGTGGCATCATGGGTGCGAGATGCCCATGTCAAGCTCCGGTTTCGTGGATTCTTTTTCTGCGTTCGTCTGCGTGTTCTGCGGATGATTCCGTCTTCCCGCCGTGTTCCGCCGAAAGATTGGATCCAGTCATAGGACGTCTCCGAGCTCCGAACCCCGAACGCCGAACTCCGAACTCTCTCCCCTCTTCCCTCTTCCCGCCGTGGTCGTCGTGTTCCGCCGTGTTCGCCGTGTGAACTCTTACGTCGTGGCCGCCGTGTGACAGAGAACGTCGTTCAGCGCGGCTTTAGCCGCCCCGTAGCCGGCCATGCCGTGCACTCCGCCTCCCGGCGGGGTGGAAGAGGAGCATAAATATACCCCGCGCAGCGGCGTGCGGTACGGCACCGGCCCGAACACGGGGCGTGCGATCAACTGCCAAAGGTTGTTGGCGCCCCCGCTGATATCGCCGCCGATCAGGTTGGCATTTAACCGTGCCAGGGCCGCAGGGCCTGACACGTGCCGCATCAGGATGCGTTCGCGAAACCCGGGTGCGAAGCGTTCGATCTGCCGCTCAAGGGCGTCCGTCATGTCGATGGTCAACCCGTAGGGCACGTGGCAATAGGCCCACAACGTGTGTTTGCCTGCGGGCGCCCGGGTACGATCCCAAAGGGTGGGCTGGCTGACCAAAACGAAGGGGCGTTCCGGCACGGCGCCGGCAGCAGCCTGGCGTTCCGCCAAGGCGATTTCCCGGAGCGTGCCGCCCAGGTGCAGCGTGCCGGCTCTCCTGCATTCCTCGGCGGTCCAGGGCACCGGGCCATCAAGGGCATAGTCGACCTTGAACACCCCGGGGGCATGACGGAACCGCTCCAACCGGCGCCGGTAGCCGGCTGGAAGCTGCCGGCCGGCGATCTGGACGAATTGCCACGGGGTCAGGTCCAGCAAGATGGCCCGGGCGGACGGGATTTCACTGAATTGCCCGATCCGTACGCCGGTCTCGATCTTTCCGCCGAGTTCGCGCAGGCAGCCGGCCAGAGCGTCGGTGATCGCCTGCGCTCCGCCGAGCGGAATGGGCCAGCCCACCGCGTGGGCCAGCATCCCCAGCACCACCCCAAAGGCGGCCGAGACCGGCGCTTCCAACGGCAGGAATGAATGGGCGGCAACGCCCGCGAACAGTGCGCGCGCCGGTTCCCGGCTGAACACGGTGTTGGTAAGCGCGGCCGCGGGCCAGATCGCCCGCAGGCCGAATCCGGCCAGGGTGAAGGGATGCCGGGGCAGGTGCAGCATCGGCTGCAGAAACTCGAACACGAGTTTTTCCCACCGGCGCACCGAAGGGCCGATGAGCTGCCGGTAAGTCCAGGCGTCCGGGCCCAACGCCCTGGCGGTCCGGCTGAGGGAGTCGTAAAGGCAGGCGGCGGTCCCGTGATCGAGCGGGTGGGCCAGCGGAATGTCCGGCCGCAGCCACCTGAGCCCGAAACGTTCGAGAGCCAGGGTTCTGAAAAACGGGGAGGCCGCTCCGAGGGGGTGAACGGCGGAGCCCAGGTCATGCACAAAGCCCGGCAGGGTCAATTCCGCCGAGCGGGCGCCGCCGCCGATGGTGGAATTAGCCTCCAGGACCAGCACCGAGCAACCGGCCCGCGCCAGGGTGATGGCCGCCGCCAGGCCGTTCGGCCCGGCACCGACCACCACAGCATCGAAGTCAGCGGCGCTCATGGCGCCGTGCCGGTCCGGTTAGGTTATACCATCGCATCTGCCGAGAATTACGCTGCACAAGGGTAGCAGGTTGTCCCGGAAGTCGTATCAGGTGCCCGCGCCGTCGTCGACGACCAGGAGGTAAGGATAATCGGCGGCGTTGACCGTCACGGCAATGGTATCGCCCGCCCCGGCGTTGTTGCGGTTGACCGTTACCGGCACCATCGTGCCGTTGAGCGGGTCGTAGGCGCTGATCCGCGCGTTTGCGGCGTTCACGCCCTTAAGGCCGATGGTGAACGGCTCCGGGATGAACCTTTGCGTCACGTCACGCGTCATGACGTAATAAGGGATGACGAACCGGCCGGCATTGACCTGGAACGGCAGGATCGCAAGCGCCTCACGGTCGTAAAACGGAGGGTACGCGGCGGTGCCGTTGCCGGGGAACTGGTAATGGTCATGCGCGTCGCTGATGCCGGTGACCTGAAGGCTCCGGGTCGTGGTCAGGGCGGGGTCCAAGCCTTCGCTCATGAGGTCGACAATCCGTTTAATAACTGCCAATGCCGGTGAGGTGTAGGGCGAATCGTCGGCCGGGTAGGTACCGTTGCCGTTTGCGTACCGGATAAAATTGTCCTGCACGACCCCATAATATAGATCGCCGGCTCCCGAACCATAAAGCGTAAGCTTGGGAACGCCTTTCTGCAGGCAGAAGCAGAGGAATCGTGCGGTGGTTTTTGCTTTGAGGTTCAGTGCCGCCGAGGCGTCGGTGATTCCAAATTCAGACGGGTCGAATCCGAGTTCCGTAATCCATTCGTCGCACTTCACCACCTGACCATCCACCACTCGGGCATAGCGCCCATGGCCGGATTGGCCGATGTTCGTCGTGATCGGCGACATGTCCCGGATCATGTGTTCCGTCTGAACCGCGTTCTCATAGTATTCGGGAAAAGCGCAATGGTAGGCCGGTACCCACCCCGGGTTCTCCAATTGTAGTTGGGCGCTGACGCTGTTTGTCCCGTTGTCTCCGGAGGGGAATTGCCGGTTGCGCGGGTAAGGATGCTTGCAGAGTGCAGTGATTCGAACCGGCTCCTGGGATGAGCACGGCCAGGGAATCGTGCTGGCAAAGCCGTCGGCCAGCTGCACCCCGCTGAAGGCAGCCGGGTTCTGCTGGACGCAATCCGCCGTGGCCTGCAGCAGGTTACCCCAGATCACCGCTTGATTATAGTTGTAGAGGGCCGGTTGGTAGTAGGTATTGATATAGAGGAAATTCGAACCGAACGTGAGCTCGTTCCAGATCTCCAGGTCAAAGCCTTTGTCGCCGGCGGCACCCGTGGTGCCGAGCGCATCGGCCGCGAAGGCGGCCACGATCCGTACGTATCGTTGCCAGGCGGCGATCGTCTCCGCGTAGTCGGTGGTGCCGGGGGGCGAGAAGGGACGGTACTTCAGGGTCGCGATGCTCACGCGGCTATCGGCGGGAATCGCTTTCGGCAGCGGCTTGGATAGGGTCACGGTATTGCCGTTGACGGCGGTGATCAGGGCCTCGGCGGCCCAGCCTGTGGTCAGGTTGCTGAGACCACTGCGCCCGAGCACCAGGCCGGACGTATCATCCAGCTGTACGGTCGTGGCCCCCGCAGCTGCTGCCGCCGTGACGGTGCGACTGAGTACCTGAAGCGGGCAAGGATCGCCCTGATTGGCGTTCAACAGGATAATCGGCCGGATACCCCACTTCCCGCATGCTTGCAGGGCCGCCTTCAGTGAGGCGGAGGTGAGGGAGTCGTCATTGTAATTCAGGTTGCCCCAACCGATCTCGATCCGGGTGAGCTTGATGCCGTGGCGGGCCAGGTGCTGAAGAACCAGGTCAGCGTTACCGGTGCTGCTGAGGACTACGCCGGTGCCGTTGAGGAACCGGGTGGCCGGGACGGTTTCCAGGTAGGCGCGCCAGGGCTGGACCCAGTGGGAGTGGGCGCCAAAGGCGATATCGATCTGGTAAGCGGGATCGGTGTAGGGCGACGCGAGCGAACCGGAACGCACCGGGCATGCCGTTGCAAAAAGCATCACAATGATAATCAAAGCATTGATCAATGACTGGGGCGCTGCGGTCGGGAACATTGACCGATCGCATCTGTCCGGATTGCTGATGGATGGCAGTAGTTTCATGTTCGCAGGCAGTTGATGGTTTTTTGAGGGCAAAGGGGGGATACTGCGGAGACAAAGCGCCTCTGCGAGGTAGAAGAATCTACCTCTTCATAACACCGGGCGTTATCCAACCCCGCGGGCGCCTCGGGGATGACCGGGGTTAGTTAAATCTCTGCGGGATGACCAAGGCTGGAGCTGGCCGTGTATGCATCGTGACGTGCCGGACTGCTGGCCAAGTGGGTAGCGAGGAGCTTGGACGAGCCGCTGACCTCCTGTCTGGCTCAATTACTCAATACAATCATTACAGTTAATATTATAAAATATACACGCCTACCGAAATGCCAAGGGAAATACGGCGCACTGGTAAGGGTGTCGGGTAGAGCTCGGAGTTCGGAGTTCGGGGTTCGGAGTTCGGAGCGGAAGAGAATGCCACAAATGCCACAAGCGGAAAAATGCCACAAATGGAAGAGAGTGTCGGGTGTCGGCCACGAGCTTGGGGAAGAGTCGCCGATGTCAACTCTGTAACTCTTCTTCCCGCCGTGGTCGCCGTGTTCCGCCGTGGCGCCGTGTGATCCTCTTCCGCTGTGCCCGCCGTGTGCCCTTAATCTGTGTAATCTGTGGATGTTTTTTCTTTTCTGCGTTCTCTGCGTGTTCTGCGGATGATTTATTTAATCTGTGGACCCGCCGTGTGATGAACCCGTTACCCGTTACCCGCTACGTTACCGAATCCGAGTCATGTGGCGGTAACGGTCGGGGGTAAGGTGGAAGTGTTTGCGGAAGACCTTGCCGAGATGGGTGGCGTCGGCAAACCCGGTCAACTCGGCAATGACGGCCAGCTTCAGGTCGGATGAAACCAACAGGCGGGCGACCTCACCGATCCGGACCTGGGCGATGAATCTTCCCGGGCTGAGCCCGGTAATCTGGCGGAAGTAATGGGAGAAACGGGTCCGGCTCATGCCGTACTTCTCCGCGATCTGAGGAACGCTGAACGCGGCCTGAGACATTCCTTGCAGGACCGTTGCACGGGTATCGGCCAGCAACCGTTCCCGGCGAGCGGCGGGATAGACCAGCGCGTGCGCAAACCGCTCGTATTCGATGAGGAACCGGAAGAGCGCAGTTTCCTCGGCGAATTCATCCGGCAACGAGGCGGCGCGCACGGCGTCGTACAGGTCGACGGCGCAGCCGACCAGGGGGGACTCGGGCGGCAACCGCCAGACTTGGCCGGCCGGCCGGAAGCACGCCTGGATCCGCCGCACGACGTACTCATGGTCGATGATGAGCCAGAAAAACGTCCACTCGCGCGATCCGGGCGGCAGAAAATAGAGGTCATCGCTGGGCACGGCCGTCGCAAAGGCATCACCCGGGCTGACTGGGATTTCCTGGCTCGAACTGCCGGAACGGAAGGCGCCCTGCCCTGACAGGGTGTATTGCCAGACCAGAAAGGGTCTTTTCTCGTCGCCTTCGCGTTCGCGGCAGTGCCAGCGGTAATGCCGGGCATGCGTGTGGGTCTCCAGCCCGCTCAGGACGCGTGCCTGATAGTTGAGCGGTTCCTCCGGACGGCACCGGAGCGTTCGCAAGGTCCGGTACAGGCGGGTCAAGGCGTCGTCGCTGGGCTCCATGCGTGCACAATCGGGTCTGGGACCGGTCGGTCACGGCGGCGCCGGTCACAAAATGACTATCATCCGATACAGCCGACTATTGCGACCTGAACCGATTTAGCCAAGCTAGAAGTCGGTTTCAAAAGCCCCCCGATTATGCGAATCAGATTTCCACACATTTTGATGGTTGCGGCCGCGTTGTTCTCGACGGCGGCCTCCGGCGTCAGCAAAGAACTCGACCTTTGGTTCATTCCGATGGCATCGGAAGGCCCGGCCAAGGTTCCCCTGCTGAACTGGGCCAAAGAGAATTTCCCGAAAGAGCTGCCTTCGGGCGTCACGGTGGCGAACAATTACGGGCCGCCGGTGTACCAGGATGCGCAGCAGAAGTTCATCGTCCAGGGACGGCGCGGCAAGCCGGACGTCATCGAAGGCGTGCTTGAGGGCATGATTGCGTATCAGAAAGCGGGCTTGATCGAGCCCCTCAATGACCTCTTTGATAAGTGGCCGGACAAGGACCAGTTCGTTCCGAGCACGATCAAGGCCCTCACCATCGGCGGCAAGGTTTACGGGGTCCCGTACAACACCAATGTCCGGGTCCTGCTTTACCGGAAGGACCTGTTGCAGAAATACAATCTGCAGCCGCCCAAGTCCTGGGACGAGATGATCGACGATGCCGGGATGATCTCCGCCAAGGAACAGGGCGTCAGCGGCCTGGGTCTGACCACCAAGACGGGCAGCGTGCGCACGTTCCAGGAGTTCATCTCTTTCTTTTTCCAGGTGAACAACGGGGAAAACCCGTTCAAGCAGGATGAGGGTACCCAGAAATGGTCGATGAACACCACGCCGGAAAAACTGGCGACGGTGCTCAAGCTGTACGAGGCCGCCTTCTTTAAGGGAAATCCGTCCGCGGCGAACCAGAACGCGCGCGGCAACGATTACCAGGCGACCGACGCTGATTATGTGGCCGGCAAGACCGCGATGGTGCCGATGGGCCCGTGGATCTGGCAATACCGCGCCACGGGCGAGGTGGGCCGCAAGGTTCTGGAAGAGAACACCGGCGTGATCGCGCTGCCGTTGCCTCCGGGCGGGACCCAGGCCACCTACCTTGAGGTGAAGCCGATCATGCTGAATGCGGCGAGCAAGGACAAACAGGACGCCTGGGCGCTGATCCAGACGCTGGGCTCGAAGGCATTCGTCGCGCTTGACGACAAACTGGAGGGCGTCAACCCGCCGCGCAAAGATGTCGCGGACCTGCCGGAATTCAAAAACGACTGGTGGCAGCAGGCCTTTACGGCCCAGTTGGGGACGGGCGTGGCTCTGGCGCCGATCAACTGGGGCCTGGTGGTCAACGACATCACCGAGGCGCTCCAGAAGGTGATCTACAAAAACAAAACGGCCGAGGACACCGGCAAAGAGCTCTACAATGCGCTCGAACAGCGAGCGAAAAACAACCAGCTGTAACGATATATAAATAACAACAACGTGTTCAGGGGCGGGGCTGCCACAGGCCCCGCCCGGGATCCCATGCTTAACGCTCCCTCCACACCGTCCGCTGTACCGGCCGCCCAGGGCAAGCCCCGCCGGGGCGCCACCGGTTGGGCCGCGCGGCTGGGCGAGGACAGTTTCGGCTACCTGCTGCTCGCGCCCGCGTTGCTGGTCATTCTCGGCCTGAACCTTTACCCGACGATTTGCGGCGTTCTGGCGTCATTCACGGACGAGTCGCTGCTGAACCCCAACACCTGGAACTGGGTTAACCTGGCCAACTACCAGAAACTGTTCGGCGACCCGGTTTTTCGCCTCGCGTTCGTGCACTCGTTGCAATTGACGATCGCGGCGGTCGTGCTCCAGGTCGTGTTCGGCCTCATCGTGGCGCACCTGTTGATCCAGAACGTTCCCGGAATCCATTTTTTCCGAAGCATCGCGATGATCACCTGGGTGCTGCCGATCATCACCGCGGTGGTCATGTTCCGGTTCATCACGCTGCCCAGTTTCGGGTTCATCAACATCCTGCTGCGCTCAGTCGGCCTGGGGAGCCTGGCCCGCAACTGGTTCGGCGACCCGGGCTGGGCATTTGCGTTCGTGCTGATCATGCATCTTTGGCGCAACATCCCGTTTTACGCGATCTCCTTCATGGCGGCGATGCAGGCGATTCCGGTCGACATCTATGAAGCCGCGCGCATCGACGGTGCGTCCGCGTGGAAGCAGTTCTGGCACGTCACGCTGCCTAACCTGCGTTACATCATGCTCGTGATGGTCGTGCTGCACGTCACGTTCACCCTCAACAACTTCGATTTTGTCTACCTGTCGACCGGCGGCGGCCCGGTGAACGCGACCGAGGTCATGGCGACTTACATCTACAAGCAGTCTTGGCAGGGTTACGCCCTGGGCTACTCCAGTGCGGGCGGCGTCGTCCTGCTGGTCGTGCTCGTCCTGCTGGTGTTTCTCTGCCGCCGGCTGATCGGAGGAATGGACGCCAGATGAAAAGTGACCTGAAGCCGGGCCGTCTGCTCCTCATCTATGGAGGATTGCTCATCACCTTCCTGTTTTTGCTGTTGCCGATCGTCTGGCTGGTGTTCGCGAGTTTTCGCAGCAATGACTCGATTCAAACGGGCCAACTCTGGCCGGCGCCGGGGGATTTGACGCTGGCGAATTACGCCGAGGTCTTTCAAATCAACGGGCTCGTCGGGTTCCTGGTGAACTCGGTCGTGATCGCCATCGCCACCACGCTGCTGGTGGTTTTTCTGGGCAGCCTGGCCGCGTACGGGTTGAGCCGGTTTGCCCTGCGCGGCAAACAGCTTTTCATGACGGCGGCGCTGCTGCCCCAGTTCTTTCCGTACGTGCTGATCCTGATCCCGTTTTACGTGCTGATGTCGAACCTCGGCCTGGTCGACACCCACGTCGGGCTGATCCTCACCCACACCTCGATCACCCTGCCGTTCGGGCTGTGGATGCTGACCGGCTATTTTAACGCCATTCCCCGGGAACTGGACCAGGCGGCCGCGATTGACGGCTGTTCCCGGCTCGGGGTGTTGTTCAGGATCATCTACCCGATCGCCGTACCCGGCCTGGTCGTTGCCGGGTTTTTCGCCTTCGTGGTGTCGTGGGGCGACTACCTGTTTGTCTCCATCCTTTCGCAAAGCACGAGCACCCAGACGCTGCCGATCGCGCTCCAGACGTTCATGAGCAGCCTGCAGGTGAAATGGGGCATGATCACGGCCGGAACGGTCGTGGCCATCGTGCCGACGATCGTGTTTTTCTCCATCGTGCAGCGCCGGCTGGTAGCCGGGCTCACGGCCGGTGCGGTCAAGTGACGTAACTGTAACTGAATCAGACTCTACCCGCCGTCCCGCTCGCTCGCTCGCTCGTCCGCCCGGCGGATACGGCGCGGTGAGGTGCGGTGCGGCGGGACAAATTATCAGCAGTTCTTCCTGTAGTTTTATGCCAAAAATAACCTTTATCGGGGCGGGCAGCCTGGTGTTCACCCGTAACCTTTGCAACGACATCCTCCTATGCCCGGCGCTCGAAGGGAGTACCATTGCGCTCATGGACGTGGACGGGCAGCGGCTCGAACAATCCCGTCGGATCGTCCAAGCCATCATCGATAAGCGAAAACTCCCGGCCCGGGTCGAGGCGCACCTGGACCGCGCGGCGGCCGTCCGCGGTGCGGACTACGTGGTTACGACCTTCCAGCAAGGGGGGCTGGAAGCGTATGCCCTGGACATCGAGATCCCCCAACGGTACGGGGTTGAACAATGCGTCGGTGACACCCTCGGCCCGGGCGGCGTCTTCCGCGCGCTGCGCACCATCCCGGTGTTGCTCGACCTTTGCCGGGAGATGGATGATCACGCCCCGGACGCCTTGCTGCTCAATTACGTGAACCCGATGGCCGCCAATTGCTGGGCGGTCGATGCCGGCACGGGCCGGCCTCACGTGGGATTGTGCCACAGCGTGCAAGGCACGAGCGAGATGCTGGCCAAATGGGTCGACGTGCCGTACAAGGAGGTGGTTTATTTCTGCGCCGGCATCAACCACCAGTCGTTCTTTCTGGAGTTTCAGCGCGGCAAGGTTGACCTTTACCCGCGCATCTTTGACGCCGTTAACCGGCCCGAGATTTACGGCGAAGAACCCGCGCGGATCGAACTCCTGAAGCACTTCGGGTACTTCGTCACCGAATCGAGCGGCCACACCAGCGAGTACGTTCCGTACTTCCGGAAAAACGCAAAAATGGTCGAGAACGAGCTCGTGCCGAAATTTACCAGTGACGTGAATGACTGGCTCGATTACGGCCGGACCGGCGGTTATCTGCGGCACTGCCGTAATCGTTTAAAGACGTTCCAGCAGGAATTTGATGAAATCCTGGCGGAAGATCCGCCGCTGGCGCGCACCCACGAGTACGGGTCCTACATCATTGAGGCGATCGAGACCAACTGCCCGATCCGCATCAACGGCAACGTGCCGAACGTGCACCTGATTGATAACCTGCCCGAAGGCTGCTGCGTGGAGGTGCCGTGCCTTGTGGACGGCAACGGGATTCAGCCGAGTTACGTCGGGTCGTTGCCGCCTCAGCTCGCCGCGCTGAACCGCACGAACATCAACGTTCAGGAACTCATCGTCGAGGCCGCCCTCACCGGCAGCAAGGAAGCCGTCTACCACGCCGTCATGCTTGACCCGCTGACCGCGGCGGTTTGCACCCTGCCGCAGATCCGTCAAATGGTGGACGAATTGCTCGACGCGCAAGCCGACTGGATCGCCGTCGAGTAAGCAGCGGGCACGGCCGGGAAAGTTCGGAGTTCGGGGTTCGGGGTTCGGAGACACGGCGGGCACAGCGGGTCAGGCGGGCACAACGACAGAGGTTCACACGGCGAACACGGCGAGCCACGGCGAACACGGCGAGAAGATTAAATCATCCGCAGAACACGCAGAGAACGCAGAAAAGGGAAAACATCCACAGATTACACAGATTGACACAGATTACGGGGACCCGGCGGCAACTCCAAGGTTGACACTCGCACCTAACCCCCATGCTGCCGCTCCGAACTCCGAACTCCGAACTCCGAACTCCGAACTCCTCTTCCTCTTCCGCCGTGGTCGCCGTGGCTCGCCGTGTTCGCCGTGTGAACTCTTACGTGGTGCCCGCC
>JAFBAP010000063.1 GCA_019247695.1 Verrucomicrobiota bacterium
TTGGTGGGGGCGTTGATCATCGCGGTGCTCAACAACGGGCTGACGTTGATGAACGTGTCGTTCTACTGGCAGTTGGTGATCAAAGGGGCGGTGATCATCCTGGCGGTGATGCTCGACAAATTGCGCACCCGCGGCCAGCCCACGTAGCCCGCAAAAATTCTTTAACCGCGGAAGCGGCGACCTTCACCATACGTTACGGGCACCGGCCGGCTTATCCCCGGGCGGGAGACGGCGCGCTGCCGGCCAGCCTCTGCAGCACCGATAACGTTTGCTGGAGGTTGTCACGCATCGAATGGCGGCGCGCCAGTTCAATGCATGCTTCCCGGACGCCCTCCCGCAGACGCGGATCCAGCCATTTCTCGATGGCGGCCCGGAGCGCCGGCACGTTTTTGGCGTCCGCAATCACGTCGCCATGAGTTCCCGGTCGCATGATTTCTGCAAAGCCGTTGGCAGCGGTCGTGATCACGGGTAACCCGAACGATGCGGCTTCCAGGCAGGCATTCGAGAACGGATCGTAAATCGTCGGCAGCACGAACATGTCTGCCGCGCCGTAAAGCGACCCCATGTCCGTTACGGCCCCAAGAAACCGCACATTGGACGGCACCGGCCACGGTTTTCTGCCTTCACCTGCAACCAGCAGCCGTACCCGCGGATCTTTGATGGCGGCCATGGCCTCCAGCGCGTAATGCAGGCCTTTGCGGAACCATCCTGAGCCGGCGAACAACACGGCGATCTCGTTTCCGTGGAGCTCCCACCGGTTGCGCCATTCCTGCCGGGTTCCCGGCCTTTTTCGGAACTGAGCCTCAGGCAGGCCGTTACGGATCACCGAAATCTGCTCGGCCGGATAATTGAAGGCGGCCATGATTTCCCGTTTTACCAGGTCGGAGTTGGTGATGACTTCGCGCGCTTTTCTTTGGCGAAGCAGGCTCTCCTCCAACTGCTGTATTTCCTGGTGCTTGCGATTGGTGAACCGCAACCGGTCCCGCCAGCCCGGTTCGTGAGCACGCCGCCGCTCAAGCCAGCGCGCGTGTACGCCGTCCCCGGCCCGGTAGCAATCGCAGCGAAGGATCCGTTCCAAGCTGAAAAGGACATCCACACCAGGCTGAATGGCCTGGAGGTTTTGGGCGAAACTCGCAGGCGTATCGCCCGGGACCGGCACAACTTTTCCGTACGGCCACTCGGCCGGGGGCCAGTCCGCCGTGCCGTAAAGCGTAACCTCATGGCCGGCATCCGCCAAGGCGCGCCCGAGCCGTTTCAGGTACGCTTCGGCGCCACCGGTCCGGGAAAACCCCCTGCGAACGAGACCAATTTTCATGGAACTTATCGGAAAGGTTGTTTGTAACCCAAGGCCGGATCCGAATCCAGCCGCATCGTCACACGGCGGGCACAGCGAGGAGGGCGGGCACAACGTAAGAGTTCACACGGCGAACACGGCGAGACACGGCGAACACGGCGGAAAGAAGGGGAAAGAATTCGGAGTTCGGAGGCGCCGTAAAATCAGGTCCGATCTCCCCGGAGGGTCAGGCCCACTCGGCGGGAAGACAGGAATCATCCGCAGAACACGCAGAAGAACGCAGAAAAAATCCACGAAACCGGAGCTTGACACCGGCAACCGGCCCCCATAAGGCCGCTCCGAACTCCGAGCCCCGAACTCCGAACGCTTTTCCCCTCTTCCCGCCGTGCCCGCCGTGCCCGCCGTGTGACCGACACCCGTTACTCGTTACCCGTTACCCGTTACCCGTTACCCGTTACCCGCCACTCTCTTCCATTTGCGGCATTTTTCGGCTTGTGGCACTTGTGGCATTCTTTCCCGTGTCAATGGACCCGTTACCCCGCAGCATTCTGTACGCAACCTCGGCCCGCATCGGGGGCTATGGGCTTGATGCCGTTGCTCATGAAACCCTGTTGGGTATCCGGGATCGTCTGGGGCTTGCCTTGGCGTACGGCAACCGTGCCGAGAATCTGCGCCGTGTACCCGTGCGGTCGCTCGCCTGGCACCCCGTCCGGCTGCTTTCCAACCTGGAAAGCCGTTATTATTATGGCGCGAAAAAGAAAGCGCTCGACCGTGTTGCGAGCCGGTTTCTACAGACGGGGCGGTTTGACCTTTTCCATGGATGGTCGGGCGAGGCGCTGCACACGTTGCGTACCGCCAGGCAACTCGGGATCCCGTCGGTGCTGGAAATCCCGACGTGGCACCGGCATAAAGGCAACCAAGTGCCTCTGAAAACGGAGCGCGAACTGGAGATGGAACGGGCCCCGATTCCGCGGCGCTGGCTTTACCGGTTACTGATCAGCCGGCAACAATCGCTTGAGGAATATGATCTGGCCGATCTCATCCTGGTGCTTTCCGAACGGGCGGCTGAAACCTTTCACGCCGCCGGCATTGCCGATACGAAATTGTTCCGCATGTCGCGCGGGGTGGACACTGGCCGGTTCCGGCCGGGTTCACCGCCGCCGCTGTTCCGGGCCGTGTTCGTCGGGGCGCTGATCCGGCGAAAAGGTGTTCACACCCTGCTGGAAGCCTGGAAGCGGCTCCAATTGCCGGACGCTGAGCTCTGGCTGGTGGGCCACGTTCATGCCGAGATCAGGCCGTTGCTGGAATCGTTGCCGTCCGGCGTGCAGGTGATCGGGTTTACCCGGGAGGTGGAAAAAATTTATCCCCAGTGCTCGGTCCACGTCTTTCCATCGGAGTGCGAGGGGAGTGCGAAATCGACGTATGAAGCTGCTGCCTGCGGTCTGGCGCAGGTGACGACGCGTGAGGCGGGTGATATTGTGGTAAACGGCGTTAACGGAATCATTGTCCCGCCCAATAACGTGGAAGCGCTTGCTACCGCCATTGAAACCCTTTACCGCAACCCGGCGATGCGGGAAGCCATGGGCTGTGCCGGGCGCGAGCGCGTCGTTTCCGAATTCACCTGGGACCATTTCCGCCGGCGGATTCTGGAAGCTTACCGGACAGTAATGCAGAGGCATCGCGGGTTCTGAGCGTGCACGAAGGATGAAGCGCATCCTGACGATCCAATTGAAACGGCTGGGGGACCTGGTCCTGAACACCGCCGCCCTGGGCAGCCTGCGCCAGGTGTATCCCGGCAGCCGGATAACCCTGATCATCGACCAGTACTCCGCCGAGCTTGCGCCCGCCATCGAGGGGGTGGATGAATTCTGGGTTTACCGGCGCAACCGATCTCTGCCGCTGTGGGTCAGGCTGTCGGGCACGAGATTCGACGGCTGCGTGGATTTTACGGGCAACGACCGTGCGGCCCTGATGGTGCTGCTCTCCAAGGCCTCGCGGCGCGCCGGCCTCCGGCGGCCTGAGCAACGGCGTTTACGGAATTGGATCTACAACGCGCCGGCCTATTCCTCCGTCAGAGACCTGCACACCGTGGATCTTTACCTTAACCTGGTCCGCCGTCTCGAGCCGAAGGCGATCCCGGCTGAACCGGCGTTGCGCCTCCCGGCGAACGTCCTGGCGGGCGCACGGAGCCTCCTTCAGGACCTGGGCATCAGAAACGCCTATTTCGTGGTTCAAGCCGGTACGGCTCGCGCCGAGAAACTCTGGCCCGCGGAATCCTGGGCCACCGTCATCGCTGAGGCGCACCGGCGCTCCGGGTTGCCCTGCCTGCTCACCGGCGGGCGGGAATCGGCAGAGTTAAAGCACGCCGAAACCATACGTTCGGCGATCGCAAGCCGGGCGCCCTGCATTGTGCTGGCCGGGAAGACGGATCTGCTGCTCACCTGCGCCCTGATCCGGCAGGCAACGTTCTTTCTGGGCGTCGATTCGGTCGGCGCTCACCTTGCCGCCGTGTTCAAGCGACCCGAACTGGTGTTGTTCGGGCCGACAAATCCGTTCCACTGGCGCCCACGCCACCCCGGCGGACGCGTGGTCCGCGCCGGTTTCGGACCCGATTACGAACCGCTTTCTCCCACCGAGCCGGGGCAGCCGATGACCGCACTGTCGACCGACACGGTGATTCGTGCTATGGGGGACCTTTGCGGATGACGATGAACACGGACTGCGGATGATGGTTTCCACAATGGGCATGAACCGCCATCTCGATCCGCAGTCCGTATAACGCGTCCGTAAAAGCCCGCGGGCCGGAAAATCCGGCATTTTCCGCAGGGGCAGGATTCGTGCGACATGGCCAAACCTAAATTTTCGATTCGACAGACGTGGCAAATCGCCATCGGCCCGTATCGTGACCTGTTTCCGTACCTCAAGCCTTACTGGTGGAGATTTGTTCTGGCTCTGCTCTTCGGCGCCCTGTACGGCATGGCCAGCGGGCTTCTACCTCTGGTGATGCGGTACGTAAATGCCCGGCTCTTTCCCCAGGGCAGCCGCCTTGCAGACTTCTCCGGGGCGGGTGGACCGGATATCAGCGGCGTGGTTATCGTGTGTGCGGCCATCCCGTTCATCTTTCTGCTCCGGAGCCTTTGCGACTACTTGAACGCCTACTACATGGCCTGGGTAAGTCTGCGCGTCCTGGCCGACCTGCGCTGCAGGCTGTTCGAGCATCTCCTGCGTCACTCGCTCGATTTTTTTAACCGTGAGCGTGCCGGCCTGCTGATTTCCCGGGTGGCCAACGATACCATGGTCGCGCAGAATGCGCTCACCAGCATCAGCAGCGACGTGATCAAACAGCCGCTGACCATCATTTGCGCACTGTACGCGTTGATTCACCTCGACTGGAAGTTCACGTTGATGAGCCTCGTCCTTTTTCCGCTCTGCATGGTGCCGATCATCGTTTACGGCAAGAAAGTGCGCAGCCAGGGTAAGAAGGAAGAGGCCAACGCCAGTTCCATGATGACGGTCCTGCAGGAAACCTTTGCCGGCATCCGCGTCATCAAAGCGTTCGCACGCGAGGAACGCGAGAATGCAAATTTCCGCCAGATTACCCAGCAACAGTTCCGGCACAGCATGAAGGTACGCAAAGCGATCGAGGTGGTCGGACCGATGGTGGAGGCGGTTGCGGCCGCAGGGGTCGGCCTCGCCTTGTTTTACGTTTGGACGACTCACCTTTCCGCCGCCAAATTCCTGGCGTTGCTGGCCGGCATTTTCATGCTTTATGACCCGGTCAAGAAGCTGAGCCGCATCCATCTCACGATGCAGAAATGCTTTACGGCCACGAGCAACATCTTCGAAATCATGCACCGGGAACCGTCGATCCAGGATCTTCCCGCCGCCGTCGCACTCGGGCGCAGCGCGGGCGATATCCGGATCGAGAACGTGACTTTCCGTTACCGGCCCGAGTTACCGCCCGCGGTTCAGCAGTTGAACCTGCATATCGAACCCGGCAAGTACTATGCCCTGGTCGGGTCCAGCGGGGCGGGGAAGAGCACAATCCTGTCATTGTTGCTGCGGTTTTATGACCCGGATGAAGGCGCCGTCCTGATTGATGGCCGGGATCTGCGGACGGTCCAGCAGCGCTCACTGCGAGATCAGATCGGGATCGTCACCCAGGACACGTTTCTGTTTCACGACACCATCCTGAACAACATCCGGTACGGTCGTCTGGATGCGACTGAAGCGGAGGTCATCGGGGCCGCGAAACAAGCGTATGCGCACGAGTTTATCCTGGCGCAGCCGAATGGCTACCAAACGGTGATCGGCGACAAAGGATGCCTGTTATCGGGCGGCCAGCAGCAGCGATTGTCCATCGCCCGGGCCCTCCTGAAGAATGCGCCGATTCTGCTCCTGGACGAAGCCATGTCGGCCCTTGATTCGGAGGCGGAACGGGAGATCCAGGCTGCCTTCGAGCGCCTGGCGGAAGGCCGTACGGTCATTGCCATCGCCCACCGGCTCTCGACGGTTCTTAAGGCCGACCAGATCGTCGTCATGCATCAGGGGCAGGTGCGGGAGATCGGTACCCATTCCGAACTGGTGCACGGTTCGATGCTTTATCGGCGGCTGTACGAATTGCAATTCAATGTGCAGACAGAAGAACTCGCCGGCGTCGTGGCCTGAAGGCCAACTTCGGTCACACGGTCACACGGCGATCGCAGCGGGAGAAAGCGGGCACGACGTAAGAGTTCACACGGCGAACACGGCGGACCACGGCGACCACAGCGAGAAGACAAAATCACCCGGCCCCTGACGCTCGACCCCGGATTCGGCCCCGGGGCAAAGACGGCGCAAGTTCCTGGCATGCCTAACCAGCAGACCTCATCTGCGGCATTCTTCTCCCCGCTGTGGTCGCCGTGTGAACTCTTACGTCGTGCCCGCTTTCTTCCGCTGCGATCGCCGTGTGACGGGTTAGCGACGCTTTGTTCCCGGCGTGCTCGTACGCGTACGGGCTTCCGACTTTCGGCCTTCCGGTTTTCGCGGTTCCGGCTTCTCCGGAGGTCCTCCGAGGATTTCCGCATGCGGTATCTCCCCCGCTTTGGGGGCTCGAATCTCGATGTCGCCGCCGCGTTTTTTGACGATTTTTGCCGCGATCGTAAAGCACATCGTGCGGTAAGGGTTAGCCTCGTCGTCTACCAGCAGTAGTTTCCTGCCCCGGAGGTCCTTGCGGCCTTTCACCTTCGGTCCTGCTCCCAGGTTGGCGAGCATCGATTCCGCATGAAACTGCGCACGTTTCCAAGACATAGTAGATCGCGACCGGGCAAGATAGGAACTCAACCCGCCCTTGGCGAGGAAAATCTCCATTATAAGCCTGAGGCCCGATCCCGGCTCCATCGTAGGGTGGAAGCCTTCTCGGGACAAACCGCGCCGGGTTAGGTTTTACGCACCCGTGCGGTCGCCGGCCGGGGGCTGCGGCGGCACCACACCGGAGTCGGCTGCGAAAACGCTACTACGTCAGAGCCAGCGCGCGTTCCTGGGAATTCTGCCGGGAGTCCATCGACTTCTGGCGCGTGCGCCGCCAGTCCAGAAACCAGGCGAACAGCAAGGCGAGCAGAGTCTGCAGCAGGACCAGTGCAGTCGAGGCCAGACCCCCTGGATTATTGGCCGGAGTCACCCAGCCTACGAGCACGAGCGACAAACAAATCTGAAAGGCAAACACCGGCAGCATGTTCTGGCCCACCCAGCAGAGCGGGCTCAACAGTTCCTGGCATCGTGCCAGGTAAGGCAGAATCTTTGCCCCGAGCCAGGTCACCACGAAAAAGTTCAGTATCCTCAATGGTCCCAGGTGCCATTTATTCAGAAACCACCAGGTCTTACTCGGGTCCAGTTCCAGGTAATTGCAGTACCACCGCCAGATCAGGAAAACGATCGCCAGGACCAGGAAGACCGCCTCGCCGGCCGCCGGCAGCCTGATCGGCTGCCTGGCCTGCAGGCATTTTCCGAAAAGCAGGCCGCCCACCCACAGGAACTGCCACGAAAACAGGTCAAACGGGCCGGGGTCGATGAACGACAGGCTCTTTACCGGCCCCAAGAGGGCGTCCCGCAGATTAAACTGGGACAGAACCCAAAGCGCCGCGCTCGCGATGAATACGTTGCGCCACCCCCAGCGTTTTGCCGCCCAGAAAGCCGCGGGCGTAAGCAGCGAGAAAACGACGTACATGGGCAGGATGTCCATCAACGGCGGCTGAAAAGCCAGGCCGAGCGACGCCAGCGCCGCAGCCGCCGGATTCTTCCAATACGGGCTCAGGAGATCCCGCAAACCCGGGAGTTGCAATAAAAACAGGCTTCCGATCCCGAAAGTGAACACAAGCGTAACCAGGTGCGCCTGGTAAATCCGCAGGGCCCGTCCCATCGTGGCCATTTTGGCGGCCTCAAAGCCTTGTCGCTCGGTTCGCTTCTGAAAGAGCATTCCGGCGAGAAAGGCAGAGACAAACACGAAATCCTCTGCCGTCGAAAAGAAGCCGACCGGCTGATCAGTGAACCGGCGCAAAGGCGACGGAGAATGATTGCTGATCATCAACAGCAGCAAGAAGCCGCGGAGGATATCGAGTTCAACCAATCGCTTCATAACGCATTTCAAACGGCAGATCCCGTGCCAATTCTGGAGATACCTTCAGTTTTCCCGGATACAGAGGGCTTGGCGGCCATTCAATGACACAGCCGTGGCTGCCTGATCGTGCTCAATTCAAGTATACGCCTGTCATTCTGCAAGGATTCGGACCTGAGAAAACGCCGGCCATCCTGCCCGGATTGGACCGAACCATCCCCCGGCGCGCTCGGCCTAGCTCGAAGTATGCGCAGGCGGCTGCGCCTTTACAGACGTCGCAGGTGAAGGCTGCGCTTTTGCCGCCGTTGCCGTCGAAGCCGACGGCGTCGCAGGACGCACCTCACTCGCCAGAAACGCGGAGACGTCGCGGCGCAAAATCTGGTAGCCGGCTCCGCTGAGATGAATCTGATCTTGCACGAAAAGGGCAGGATTCGGCTTCCGGTCCGATCCGAGCATGGCGGTGCAAATGTCGATGTACCTGGTCGCCGGCTCATTCTGCAGGAACGTCTTCACCATATCATTAAAGCGCAGGATATTGTTGAGATTACGGATCCGGGCCGGACAAGGCTTAACCGAGATATAGCCGATCGGCATCTGTTCCGAATAGCCGCGCAACGCACGATAAAGGTCTCGAAACGACGCAAACGCCTTTTCCGGCGAGGTCCCCTCGGCCAGATCGTTGTCCCCGGCGTAAAGCACCACGGCGACAGGCTTCAGGCGCAACACCAGCCGGGAGACGTACCGTACGCAATCGCTTAAATGCGAACCGCCAAAACCGCAATTAACGACCGGGTAACCCGCGAAATCCTGAGTCAGGCTGGTCCAGAGGCGAATGGACGAACTGCCGTAAAAAACGATCGGCCGTTGCGTGATGTCGATTCGCCGGCCTTCAAGCGCCGTTACCTCCTGTTCGAAGGGATTAAGGCCAAGCGGTGAAAGCGAAGCGGCCGGCGCCGGGCCGCCCGGTACGACCTGGGCGGGTACCGGGGTAAACGATCCCGCACACAGCAAAAGCGCCGTCACGGTCCGTAGGAACCAACTCTCACCTCGAGCCTTAACCTTCATTTTGGGTCAGTGTAAACTTCTTACAATACGCATTCGAAAACGCGGCGCAAGTCCCTATTTCGCATTCGCAAGCGCCTCGCGTAAAGCGTTGTTATTTGTGCCGGCTTGCTTTATGCAAGCCTCGAATCCCGATACCCAAGCAACTTCCCTATGCCAAATGCCGTGCCGGCCAGCGTACCCCCTGAATGGTGGCGGGGCGCAGTGATCTACGAAATTTACGTTCGCAGCTTTGCCGATTCCAACGGTGACGGAATCGGGGACCTGCGCGGGATCACCGCCAGGCTTGCTTACGTGCGGGACCTGGGGGTCGACGCGGTATGGCTCACGCCGTTCTTCAAGTCCCCCATGGCTGACTTCGGTTACGACGTCGAGGATTACACCGAGGTTGATCCTCAATTCGGGACCCTTGCCGATTTTGACGCGCTGGCAGCCGAGGCCGGCCGGCTCGGGCTGAAGGTCGTCATTGACCTCGTGCTCAGCCACACCTCCGAGCGGCACCCGTGGTTCCGTGAGAGCCGGAAAGACTGGCGGAACTCCAAGACCGGCTGGTACGTCTGGGCAGATCCCAAACCCGATGGAACGCCGCCGAACAACTGGGTGTCCGTGTTCGGTGGGCCCGCATGGCAGTGGGAGCCGAGGCGCCGCCAATATTACCTCCACAACTTCCTTAAAGAGCAGCCGGACCTGAACCTGCATCAACCTGCCGTGCAGGATGCCCTTTTGGACGTTGCGCGATTCTGGCTGGATCGCGGCGTCACCGGGCTTCGCCTGGACGCCGCCAATTTTTACATGCACGACGCCCTGCTGCGTGACAACCCGCCATGGCCCAAAGAACGGCCGTACGCGGGGGAAGGGCGCGACGACAACCCGTACTACTGGCAGCGTCACCTCTACGATAAGTCGCAACCTGAAAACCTCGCCTTCCTGCGCCGGATCCGGCAGTTGCTCGATCGTTACCCGGGCGCGATGGCTGTAGCCGAGGTTGCCGACGACGAGCCTGTCGTGCGCACGGCCGAATACGTCCAGGCCGGCGTCTTGCATACGGCTTACAATTTCAGTTTTCTGGGCAAAGCGTTCGATGCCGGCGCGGCGCGCACGGTGCTCGGCGAGTTTGCGGCGACGGCTCCGGAAGGGTGGCCGTCCTGGGCATTTTCGAACCACGACAGCATGCGCCTCGTTTCGCGTTGGCCGCGGTCGAGCGACCAGCCCGGTCTGGCCAAAATGCTGACCGCTTTGCTGGTGAGCATGCGCGGTACGCCCTTCGTCTACCAGGGCGAGGAACTCGGCCTCCCCGAAGCGGAAGTGCCGTTTGAACGGCTGCGTGATCCTTACGGAATCGCCTTCTGGCCGGACTACCGGGGCCGCGACGGTTGCCGTACGCCGATGCCGTGGACGGGCGAAGGTCCGGGCGCCGGCTTTTCCCAGGTTGAACCCTGGCTGCCGGTGCCGGATGAACATCGGCGCCTGTCCGTCGCGGCTCAGGCCGGGGATTCGGGCTCGGTGCTGAACCACGTCAAGGCATTGCTGGCCTGGCGCCGGGAACGGCCTGCCCTCATCATCGGAGACTTGCAGTTCCAGACGGCGGACGGTCCGCTGCTGGTGTTCCGGCGCACGGCTGACGGCCACGCGCCGGTATGGTGCGCGTTTAACTTTTCCGACCAGCAAGGGAGCTGCGAGTGGTCCGGCGACGCGCCGCTCAGCGAGTTTGGCGTTCACGCTGCCAGGCAGCCCGGTGAGGTTTCACTCGGACCTCATGGGTTCGTGTTGCTGGAGGAAAAGGCCGGGCAGGAAACTCACCGGCGCAGATAAGTTATACATCCGCTTTCACCTATGAGCTTCTTTCAATCTATCCTCGCCGCCGTGGCTGATCCGAACCACGCGGGCAACTCGGGCGACCTCCAACGCTGGGCGGGAATCGCGAACCTCCTGCCCGGACTGCAGGGCGCCGAACAGCAGCTGCAACCGATTCTGAACGTGCTGGGCGGACATGTGAAGGATGCCCTCAACGAACAGCAACAATCCCAGGGCACCGCGGCCGTCCAGCAGAGCGTCACGGATCTTGCCCAGGGCGGTGCAACCGTTCCTGATCTTCAGGATTTTTTCGGGGCCGATCGGTTCAACCAGATCGTGGCCGAGTTGACGCGGCGAACCGGGCTCAGTGAATCGACCCTGCTCGGCATGCTTCCCATGTTGCTTCCGGTTGTCATGCGGCTGCTCGCCACCGGCAACCATGTGCAAGACCCGCAGGCTCCGAACCCGGTGCTGGGCCAGTTTTTAAATGCCGGCCAGGGAGGGGGTGCACTCCTGTCCGAAGCGTTTCAACTCGCCTCCCAGTTCCTGAGCCGGCCACGATGAGCACAACCATGGGCGCGGACGAGCGCTGAACGGCCGGAACCGCGCCGCGCCGCCGGGTGCTCGGACACGATTCCGGGTACGGTTGCCGCAAAGCGTTCGTGTAAGCCCGCAAGCGTGGCAGGATCAAAACAACCGCGCCGCGCCCTTATATTCCGGTGATACAAGAAACTTGATGTGCACGGGAAATTCCGTAACCCGCTTTAACTGAATATTTGATCGCCTCCGGCAGTCCAAGCCCCACCCTCTCGTATGTTCCACCGACTGATTCCCTTCCTTTGGTTCACGGCCTCATTGGCCGTCGTGGGCTGCAATCAACCGGCGGACACCTCCGCCCAGATCCAGGCCCTTAACGACAAAATCCGTGACGTTGAAAAACGCGAACAGCAACTGCAGCTGCAAGCCGAACGGGATAAATTGGACGCCGAGCGTGCGGCTTTGGCGGCTGAGCGTAAGGACCTGGAGGCGAAAAAAGCGGGCTTTGGGCCCGATTCACGATCAAAAGCGCCGGTCCTGCTTGCCGCCTCATCCGACGAAACGCGGCATCCCCGGCATGCAGATCGTTCCGAGAGCGACGGTGACGAGGAGCGTCCGGCAGCGGCCGATGACGATGACGCCGGCTATGATGGTCCGCCCCCGTCCGGCGCATCCTACGACGTCTTCTACGAAGATCTACGGGAAGGCGGCCAATGGTTTGACGACGCCACTTATGGGTACGTGTGGCAGCCCGAGGTGGCGGCCGAAGATCCAGGCTGGCGGCCTTATACCGATGGCCGCTGGGTCTACACCGACCGTGGCTGGACCTGGGTTTCCAACGAAAGTTTTGGTTGGGCATGTTACCATTATGGCCGTTGGGCCCGACTGCGGGAGCGCGGCTGGATCTGGGTGCCGGGTGATCGATGGGCGCCCGCCTGGGTTTCCTGGCGGGAGTCAGAGGATGAAGGTTACGTCGGTTGGGCGCCCCTCCCGCCCGAGTGCGAGCCGCAGCCCCGAACGCGGGTCCAGGGGTGGGTTGATCAGTATTACGATATCGGCCCGGCAGCGTACGTCTTCCTCAAGATCGCTGACCTGGTGCGGCCTTCCTACCGGCAATCGGTGCTGCCCGTGCAGCAAAACGTTTCGATTATCGAGCGCACCAGAAACATCACCGACATCTACTACAACAACCAGACCGTCAATGTTGCGGGACCTCGGTACGAACAGTTGGTGCAGCGGGTCAACCAGCCCATTCCCAAATGCCAGATCGACTACGTAACGCCTGCCCAACCGCGGGCTCCGTTCCAGACGGTTATTACCGGCAACCGCCTGCAAGTCGTCGCGCCGCCTGCCCGGTTGCAGCCTCGGGCCACCGTCCCGCCCCGGGCGACCCAGACGATTCAGAGTGCTCAAGTCGAACGGGGTTGGCAAAACGTTGACCCGGATCATGCCCGGCAGATCCGTCAGGCCTTGGCCCGCAGCGAACCCCAGGTCCCAAAAACCTTGCCTCCACAACCGGCGCCGCCGCCCAAAGCGGTGATCGTGGCGCGCCAGCCGTCGGCGGGGACACCTGCCGCTCCTCAGGCATCGCCCGGCGCCAATGACCTTTCGGCGCAACGGACGAAGCTGGAAGCGGAGCGCGCCCGGCTTGAGCAGCAGAAGCAGGCGCTCGAGCAGCATAACCAGCCGCCGCAGGCCGGGCCGCCGCACCAGCAGGCATCCCCGCCGCAGCCCGGCACCCAACGGCAGCCTCAGCTGCCACCGGGAGCGCAACCACCCCCGGCCGGCGCCCGGCAAGCCCAGCAGCCGCAGACCGCGCCGGGGCCGGCGCAAAAGCAGCAGCCGTTGAACGCTCAGCCGGAAGCCTCGCAGCGCCAGGCCGGGCAGCAGCCCGCGCAACCCCAGCCCCAGGCCGCACAATCACCACAGCAGCCGCAGGCGCAACCGGAAACGCAGCGGCACGCGCAAGCCGGGCAGCAGCCTGCGCAACCGGCTGCCGGCCAGCGCCAGGCCGAGCAGCAGCGCGTCCGGCAGCCGAACGCGCCATCACCGGCCGGCGCTCAACACCAGGTCGAACCGGGACCTCAAGCCGCACAATCGCCCGCTGCGGTTCAAAAACCCGAGCAGCCCAAAGCCGGACAACCGCCGGTCGCCCCGCCGGCAACCCCGCCGCAGGTTGATACCCGGCAGGTTCAGCAACCGCAATCCCGGCCGGAGGCGACCCGGCAACAGGCCGAACAGCAACCTGCCCACCCGCAAGTTGAACAGGAGCAAGCTGCGGCGAAACAACGCGAGCTGGAGGCGCAAAAGCAGCAACAGTTGAAAGCCCAGCAGGAAGCTGCCCAGCATCAGGCCGAACAGCAACGCGCGCAGCAGGAAGCTGCCCAACGCCAGGCGGCGCAACAGCAGCAGCAGGAAGCGCAGCGGCGTGCGCAGGCCGCCGAGGCGGCCCAACGGCAACAAGCCGCCGAGCAACAGCGGGCCCAGCAGGCGGCGGCTGCCCAGCACCAGGCCGAACAGCAGCGCGCCCAGCAGGAAGCCGCCCAACGGCAACAGGCTGCCCAGCACCAGGCCGAGCAACAGCGAGCCCAGCAGGCCGCGGCCCAGGCCGCCGCTCAAAAACAGGCGCAAGCCGCCGCTCATCAGCAGGAACAGGAAGCGCAGCGGCGCGCGCAAGCCGAGGCAGCCCAACGGCAGGAGGCGGCGCAGCACCAAGCCGAGCAACAACAGCGGGCCCAGCAGGCCGCGGCTCAGAAGCAGGCAGAAGCGGCTGCTGCGGCCGCTCACCAGGCGCCGCCCCAGAAAGCCCAGGCGGAAAAGGCGGCTGCGGAAAAGGCCGCTGCGGAACAGCGGGCCAAAGGGCATCCCTCGCCCCCCGGCGAGCGGTCCCAGTGAGTGACTTGGATCAACCGGAGCCTTTGGGCGAGTCGATCTCGATTTCCTGGCGCTTAACCCTGACGGCGTCAGCGCTCGGCCGCACGTGAGATCCGTACGCGTTCGCGTAAACCTGCGTGAACTCGGCTCCGAACAACACGATCTGGGCCGAGTAAAAGATCCAGAGCAGGAGCGTGATCAATGAACTCGCGGCTCCATACGCCGAGCCGGCGGCACCGCTGCCCAGGTAAAGGCCGAGCACGAATTTGCCCACATAAAAAAGCAGGGCCGTCAATCCCGCCCCGATCAGCACATCCCGCCACGTCAATTCCACATCCGGCAAAAAACGGAAGATCATGGCAAAAAGAAAGACGATCAGAGCCAGGTCGAAGAGCACGAAGACGCATAGCGCCAGCACGTCGCCTCCGGGATAATGGGCACTCAGGTAGGCGCTGAAGGCATTTAGAATGCTTTCAAACGTCAGGGAGACCAGCAGCAGGAAACTTACACCGGCAACCATGCCGAAAGAAAGGAAACGGCTCCGTATGAAATGCCAGAGGCCCCGGCCCGGTTTCGGTTTCACGCCCCAGATGGTGTTCAGGGAATTTTGAAGCTGGCCGAAGACACCGCTGGCACCAAACAAGGCCACCAGGACCCCGACCACGGCGGCAGTGCCGCTCGCATCAGGCTTGGCGGCGTTGGCCGCGATATCCTGGATTACCTTTACCGCGCTCGGGTCTACCAGGTAGCGCAACTGCTCGGTAATCTTCTGACGGGCGACTTCGCTGTTTCCAAAGACCATGCCGAACACCGCCAGGAGCACCAGGACCAACGGCGCCAGAGAAAAGACGGTATAGTAGGCGAGCGCCGCTCCCAGTGTGGGGCATTGATCCTCGTTCCATTCCTGAAACGATCGTCTGAAAAGGTAGGCGATTTTGGCCGGACCGCGTGCGGGGGGGTGGTTCGGTGGATTCTGTGGCATGGGCATTTTTATGGTTGTTTACGGCATCCGGGGCATTCCAGACCCTTGATCGTATTTTTGCGGAACGCCGGACGTCCGTCACAACCAGAAACCTGCCCGAGAGCCGGCGCCGGCTTCAATGCCCGAAAGGCCTGCCTTTGGCGAACGCCTTGCGAAAGGCAGCTTCGATTGCAGCTTGGTTGTCGCGCACGTACGCGCGCAATGCATCCAGCAGGGTGGGAGACAGCGGCCAGGTCTGACCGCCGGCGAGCAGGGTCGCTTCGTGCCTTTCCGGCTCGGCGGCGAGCTTCGACGAGTTTACATCGTCCATACTGCTTTTGAACGGAGGGGCGGCCGCTTTCTTTAGGCTGAACCGGCCGTGACGGGGTCCCGGAGGATTCCGGGAGATCGTTCGACCCCGCTTTTCGATTGCGCCGGACGCCCCTTTTGGAAACAATCCCGGTGTGCAACTCTTTAGGAGACCCCCCAAGCCTCCCCCGGACAGTGCTCCAGAGCGGGAGGACAAGATCCGCTTCGCCTCGGATGAAGCGGTGCGGAAAGTGGCACTGCGAGTTTTCGCCAAGTATAAGTTGACCATGCAAAAGTTAGGCGTGTGAGCGAGTCACCGTTCCTCTATCTTACCGTCGACCAAATCCATGCGCTGCACGCCATTGCGGTTGAAGAGTTCGGCGGCCAGCCCGGCCTCATGAACCCGGGCAACCTGCAGATGGCGGCTCGTGTGCCTTACGATGTGTGGCTCCTCGACGGCGGCGATGTCTGGGAACAGGCTGCAGCTTACGCGTTTTCGATCACGAATCACCCTCCCTATCACGACGGAAACAAGCGCACGGCGCTGGCGTGTGCCCTGGCTTTCCTGGAGATAAATGGCTGCGACCAGCACAATTTTGAGGAAGGGAACCTGTTCGAAGCCGTTAACTGGCTGGGACAGCACGAACTTTCCCGCCGGGGCTTTGCCCAATACCTGCGCGATGCCTATGACGGCACGAGCGGTACCTGGGGCGAAGATAACCCGGAAGGTTGAGGCGAGCAGCGCGGCCGCTCCAGCGCCGGCCGGGATTGTCTTTGTCCCGGAGAGGCAACCCGTCTTGGCCCGGTGCTTTATCACGCCGGAGACCCGTCTTCGCCCTCGGCCGCTTGTGCCCCGCCGCTGAGGCCCAGGCGATCCGATTCGGATTGACAAATGCGATTGCGCTCGGCCTGACTATTCGTTCATGCCGAAACTTTTCCCCCTGGAACGTCGCGCCCTTGACACGAGGGCGTCATCTTCAGACCATTCGCCCCGCTTGCCGTTCGCTTTTGCCGCGCGCCGGCTTCGGCCGCTCCTCATTCCCGCGCTGGCGCTCGTCGCGCTGTTTGGACCGGTGGTCGCCACCTGGGCGGCCCCTGATGAAATCATCGTCGGCCTCGTCACCAAAACCGAGGTGAACCCGTTCTTCGTCAAGATGAGGCAGGCAGCTGCCGCCGAAGCGGGGAAACAGGGCGTCAAGCTCATCGCGCGCGCCGGCAAGTTCGACGGGGATAACGAAGGTCAGGTTGCGGCGGTCGAAGCGCTCATCAGCGCGGGCGCAAAGGGCATTCTGATCACCCCGAACAATTCGACCGGCGTGCTTGGAGTGGTGAAAAAGGCCCGCGATAAAGGCATTTTGGTCATTGCCCTGGATACCGCGACGGATCCTCCGGACGCGGTGGATGCGACGTTTGCCACGGACAATTTCCAGGCCGGGGTTCTGCAAGGCAAATATGCCCGGAAAGCATTGGGCGACAAGACGCCGAAGCTGGCCATGCTGGACGGGACCCCCGGCGGCACGGTCGACACCTTCAGGCACAACGGCTTTTTGGAGGGTTTCGGCATCAAAGAAGGTGATCCGGCCGTTGTCGGCCGGCAGAACACGCACGGCGCCCAGGATGAAGGTCAAACGGCGATGGAAAACCTGTTGAGCGCCCACCCGGACATCAACGTGGTCTACACCGTCAACGAACCCGCGGCGGAAGGGGCTTACGCGGCCATCAAGGCGGCAGGCAAAACCAAAGACGTCGTCCTAACTTCCATCGACGGTGGCCGTCTCGGCGTACAGTACGTCAAGGATGGCAGGATCGCGGCCACGGTGATGCAGTTCCCCTTGATCATGGCCACCCGCGGCGTTGACGCCGTGGTCGATTACGTGAAGACCGGAAAAAAACCGAGTGGATTCATCAACACGGGTGCCGAGTTGATCACCGATAAACCTTTTGAAGGGCTGCCCTCAAAGGATACGAAGTGGGGATTGGAAAACTGCTGGGGGTAAAAGCAAAGCCCGGCGCAGCCGGGCGGCACGCGAGGTTCCGCCCGGCCCCTGACGAGGTTCCTCGGCCACCCTTGGGCCCTCCTTCGCGAGCGCAACCGTACGGCGGTCACCGTCGCCATCCGATGTCCAACCCAGAAATCGCTCTGTCTCACCGCAAGGGAGACATGCCGGCAGCCCTCCGGCTTTTGACGCTGCCGACCTTGGGGCCGCTGCTCGTCCTGTTGTTGTTCGCCGCCTACTTCGGACTCACCACACGAACCTTCCTGGCTCCGGGTAATCTGTCGCTCGTCGTCCAACAGAGCGTGATCGTCGGCACGCTCGCCATCGGGCAGACCCTGGTCATCCTGACTGCCGGTATCGATCTGGCCAACGGTGCCGTCGCCGTCTTCGCCACCATCGTGGCGGGACGCCTCGCAAACGCCGGGAACAATGCCATGGCATGCCTGGCCTTCGCCATCTTTCTCTGCGTGCTCGTCGGGTTCCTCATCGGCCTTCTGGTCAGCAGGCTGCGCCTGCCTCCTTTCATCGTCACCCTCGGCTTTCTGGGCATCGTGACCGCAGCCACCCGTCTCATCGCCCAAGGAGGCGCCTTCCCGGTTACCGACGATTTCCTCAGCTGGACCGGCAATGCCCTTTCCATTCATGGAACGGCCGTCACTTACGGTACGATGCTTATGATCGGCCTTTACGTCATCATCTGGTACCTCCTGACCCAGACGGCGTGGGGCCGGCACGTCTACGCCATCGGCAATCACCGCGAGGCGGCGCGCCTCGTCGGCATCCCGGTCGAAAACCGGCTGCTCTCGGTCTACACCCTGGCCGCGTTTATTTACGGCGTGGGCGCGTGGCTGGCCCTCGGGCGCATCCCCAACGCCGACCCTAATGCGCTTCAGAATGCCAACCTGGACAGCATCACCGCGGTCGTGATCGGCGGGACGAGCCTGTTCGGGGGCAGGGGCAATGTCTGGGGCACGCTGGTAGGAACCCTGATCGTGTCCGTCCTGCGCAACGGCCTGACGCTTTCCGGGATTGATCCACTCTGGCAGGATCTGGTTACGGGCGTGCTCGTGATCGGGGCCGTGGCTCTGGATCAAATTTCACGACGGAGGCAGCGCTGATGCCTGCTTCGCCGCCGTCATCGCCAACGACACCCGGGATCGTCCTCGAGGCGCGCGGGATCGTGAAGCGTTACGGCCACGTCACGGCACTTAACGGCGCCCACCTTGAACTCAGGGCTGGGGAGGTGCTGGCCGTGGTGGGCGACAACGGGGCCGGGAAAAGCACCATGATCAAAGTGCTCTGCGGCGCCGTGATCCCGGACGAGGGCCAGGTGTTCCTGGACGGCCAGCCCGTCCGGTTTCAAAACCCGCTCGACGCGCGCAAACGCGGGATCGAGACGGTTTTTCAGGACCTCGCGGTTGCGCCCGCTCTGGACATCGCCACCAACCTTTTCCTCGGACGCGAAGTGCGCCGCAACGGACCCGTCGGCTCGATGTTCCGCCTTTTGGACAAGGGGCGCATGCGACGCGAAGCCGAACGGGAAATGGCGGAGCTGAAATTCCACCTGCCCGCCATCGACAGCGCCGTGGAAAACTTGTCCGGCGGCCAGCGGCAGGGCGTCGCCGTCGCCCGCGCCGCGATCTTTGCCCGCCGGCTGGTGATCATGGACGAGCCGACCGCCGCCCTGGGGGTTCGTGAATCGGGACAAGTGCTGAATTTGATCCGCACCATCCGCAACCGCGGGTTGCCGGTAATTCTGATCAGCCATAACATGCCGCACGTGTTTGAGGTTGCCGACCGCATCCACATCATGCGGCTTGGCCGGCGTGCCGCCCTCACCGCGCCTCGGCGCCACACCATGGCCGAGGTGGTGGCCATCATGACCGGGGCCGCCCCCGGCGATGAGCCTGCAGTTGACGAGGCACCCGACGCCGGGTGAGATGCCCGCCCCACTGCGGGGCAGGCGGCGCCGCCGTCAGCAAATGCGCGGCTCGAAAATGTTTTACAACTGCTAAATCCATTATATGGGATCATATCGATAGTCTTGATAATTAACATGGATTGTAAAATCGCCAGGGGGCGTCTGCACGGGACGCATCGCCCCATTCGCCCCGCCGGCCGGCTCGTCTCCGGCCAGCCCGGTTCTTTACTGCACGGATCCGCTTATGGCTGATGAGTTGAGGGCCCACGCCGAGCGGCTGCGGGCCCTTCTTGAACAAGAGCGCGAAGCATTATCCGGCAGCCGGGAAACCATCGCCCGGCTACTGCACAGCATCATGGGCCATTTGCATGATGCCGACACCGACTGCGGCATCAGACCCCCTGAGGTAACGGCTAAAGAACAAGCCGAGGAAGCCCTTCGGCTGTTGGTGGACCGGTTGCCCGATGGGGTGCTCGTCAACTGCGAGGACCGCATCGTCTTCGCCAACCCGGCCGCCTGCAAGATCCTCGGTGCCCGCCGGCCTGAAGAGTTGCTCGGCAAAGGCGCACTGGAACTGGTGTCCCCGGAAGGACGCGTGCGTGCGCAGCGGCGGGTTCAGCGCGTGTTGGCGAGCGTGGAAGTAGCCCCCGAGGAGGACACGCTCTTGCAGCTGGATGGCACGCCGGTGGAGGTCGAAGTCACCGCCATTCCCTTCCTGCACGAGGGCAAAGCGGCGGTGCAAGTCATCTTGCGCGACCATGCCGAGCGCAAACGGCTTGAGGCCCAACTGCGCCACGCCCAAAAACTGGAAGCCATCGGCCAGTTGGCCGGGGGCGTGGCCCACGACTTCAATAACCTGCTGACCATTATCCAACTCCACGCCGCCTCCCAGCTGAGCGCCGGGAATCTGAGCGCAAAGGTGGCCGAATCGGCCCACCAGATCGCCGTGGCCGCCGAGCGGGCGGCCGCCCTTACGCGCCAGTTGCTCACGTTCAGCCGCAAGCAGGTGACCCAGATGGCCGAGCTGGACCTCAACGAGGTGGTCGCCGACCTCACCAAGATGCTTCAACGACTCCTGGGCGAGGACGTCCGGTTGGACGTGAGCCTTTCCCCCGCCCAGCCCTTCATCCGTGCCGATGCGGGCATGATCGAGCAGGTGGTCTTCAACCTGGCCATTAACGCGCGCGACGCCATGCCCCGAGGCGGGCGCCTCCGCATCCAGACGGAAATGGTCGACCTGAACGAGTCTGGTGCCCAAGTCAACCCCGAGGCGCGCCCGGGCGCGTTTGTGTGCCTGAGCGTCAACGACACGGGCCAGGGAATCGCTCCCGAACACATGCCGCGCCTCTTCGAGCCGTTCTTCAGCACCAAAAAGGTGGGCGAAGGCACAGGCCTGGGCTTGGCGACCGTCTACGGCATCATGAAACAGCACCACGGCTGGATCACCGTCGAAAGTCAGATCCAGAAAGGAACCACGTTCCGCGCCTTCTTTCCGCGGTCGTTCGGGGTGGAAGCGGCCCCCCTCGAACCCGGCGAACCCATGCACGCGCCCGTGCTCCCGCGGGGCAGTGAAGGCATCCTGGTAGTCGAAGATGAAGCGCCGGTGCGGCAGGTGGTGCGGACGATCCTGGAGAGCCTCGGTTACCGTGTCTTCGAAGCCGATTCGGGTCCGGCAGCTCTCGCGGTGTGGCGCGAACGCAAAAGTGAAGTTGGGCTGGTGCTGACCGACATCGTCATGCCCGAGAGCATGACGGGGCGCGCGCTGGCCGAACGGCTGTGGGCGGAGGCGCCGACCTTGCCGGTCATCCTCACCAGCGGCTACAGCCCGCAGATGGCCGGCCAGGAACGCGGGGTCGGCGAGGGGGTGGCGTTCCTCCAGAAACCGTACCTTCCTGATCGGCTGGCCACCCTGGTGCGGGAAGTTTTGGATGCACGGGAAACGGTCTGTCCATAAGGAACAGGTCCCGGCCCCAAAAGTGAGTCACCCCCGCTTTGCCGCCAGGCGTGGAGCGGGTGAAGGGAATCGAACCCGTATGGAACGCAGGGGCTCGAGACGATAAGGCTCACGATTACTTGGCAACACGCGATGCAATACAGAGCATCATACCGTCCGGTGATACCGACCCGGTGTTTGGTAACGTATGGCGCAAACCGACCGCAGACCCCGTCTCCAGTTTGACCTTTCGCTGGTGGAGGCGCTCAGGCGGATCTACGCCACGGCATGGGAGATGGCGGCCTTCTTCGGGTGGCATGAGAGCACCATTTACTGGCAACTTCAGAAGCCTGAAAGCGAGTTTTGCAAGACTTACGCTAAAGGGAGTTCACATCAAAACCTCCGGCTGCGGGCCAAGCTCGTAGAGGTGGCAAGGCGCGGGGCCTGCTTCATTTTGTGGAAGTTGGCAACTCACCACCTTGGATACAGCGCATACCCGTCCCAGGATATAAACGTCCAAAGCACCGCCATTTCGGGGAATAAACCGGCAATTATCATCGACGAAATGACCAAGAAACGCTTGAACAAGCTTACGGAAGTGATCCGTTGCGAAGAAGCCTGCCCGCATGACCCCGTTGAGGCTGCCTTGACACGCCGGTTTCGATGCCGCCCCGCCTTAACCCAGCCAAGCGCCACGAAATGCGCAATCATCCACCGCTTGGCTCGGGCGCTAAAGGTGCGGGAAGACGAATTGTTCCGGACTGCGTATAGGGAGATCAGCTGAAGCAGCAACGATTCGGGCGTCGCATTTGGCTTGGGACGTTGTTTTGACCTGGCCGTCTGTTTTTGAATTTCCATACTGGTGCGTTGCTGCGCCGGGAGTAAATGCGGGAACATAGCGCGACCGTCCACCGCGTTCCCCTTGAGCCTTGTACGCAATCGGCAGTTTCTGCGCTAGAGTGCCACCTTTTATCATGAAACTGCGATGCGACCTGTGCTCAGATTCCGGTGCACTCCAGGAACTCCGGCATTTTCTCAAAGGCTTCCTCCATCACCAGGGCTGGACTACCGCCATGATCAAAGGACCTTGGGGGATTGGGAAAACCTCCGCAGTGCTCTCCCTGTTGAATCCCGCCAATGGTAAACCGCCCGAAGACCTAGAAGTTAAAATGTTCGCTTACGTTTCCTTGGCCGGGGTAAAGGAGCTGAACGACGAACGCTCGGTATTTCTGAGCGGCCTGGAGCGGTTTAACGGAGCTGCATTGGGCAAAATAAAGAGCGCAAGCAAAATCCTCTCAAAGACGCTCTCCGGGGTAGTGAGTTTAGGAGGGTACGGAAGCCGCCTTTCTGGCTTGGCTGAACTCGCCGCCCTTGGAGCTTCCGGGTTAATGTCCAACGCACTTGTAGTCTTCGACGACTTGGAACGTCGCGCCACCGCGCTCGAATTGCAGGAGGTGCTCGGGTGCGTGATGCGTTTGGTCGAGACGCGTGGTTGCCGTGTACTGGTGATCTGCAACGAGGATGCGCTCGCGAAGGACCTCGACGTGTTGAACCTTCAACGCGAAAAGGTTTTTGATCTTGAGTACGCCTTCGAGCCTTCGGTCAAAGATCTCGTTTCTGCCCTTGTGGCCGGCGACTCAGTTCGCAAATGGCTGCTGCGCGCGTTCGAGCCACTTGGGATCAGAAATCTCCGCGTTCTTGCCAAAGCTGCAGGGGCGGTCGCTCATTTTCAACGTAACCTCACCACGTGGCCGGCACCTACGCGTGACCGCATTCTCGAAAACGTGGCCCATATAACCGCCCTGAGGTGGCAAATCGGCCAACCAATCCAAGCTGGAGATCTCGAGGCCGGGGCGATCCTGAAACTACGGTCGGAGGTCGTAAAGAGTTTTCAACCTTCGCCTTTGCAGCAGGCGCTCATGCGAAGCGATTTCATCGCGTCGGTTGCCGACCCGCTCGTGCTTGAATACCTGTCCTCGGGAAAACTAAACTCAGTACAGCTTGAGCAGGCCGCATCGGTGGAGGCTAGACGTGCCCAGAAGAGCTTGGCTTCGGACTTGGCGGATCGCCTGGTAACGGCCTATTGGGACACATTCGCCCCCATACCCCGTGATCTCATCGCAGAAGGGCAGCAGCTCTTGGAGGAGCCTTTTCACGATCACGAGTGGTCCGCCCTGCTAAAGATCATTCTCGTTTTCCAGCATCTCAAAATGGAGGTGGATCATGCGGCGTTGGAGCGACGTTGGGCAAGAGAATGGGAGTGGGAAGATCGTTTAGCATCTGAGGCGCTTATGCAGTTACAAGGTGAAGAGGCTCGCACCATCTTTACAGCGAGAATGACCGAGCGGCAGGTGAGGAATCTTCAGCCTCGCGAGGTTTTCGTGCATATGCTAATAACCGGCGGGTTTAATGGCGAACTGCTAAAAACGAAAGAGTTTCGGGATCCGGACTGGCTCTGTAATGCCCTCAAACAAGTGCATGTGCTCGGACTCCCTGAAAGGCTCGGTACTTTGTCGCGATTGCTGCGTGCAACGCCCGAACTAAAGGATGCTTCTGAATCGTTGGAGCAAGCATTGCAAAGCCTTTCCCCAGAGAACACCGCAAACGAAGCCCGAGTGCGTCAGATCAGGCATAATTCGGAGCAGGAATGAAGAGCACGTGAATGAGGGGCGTCAGATGAGCGCCGTGGTTGGCGGGTTGCTGGTGCTCGATCCGTAAAGACCTTCACCCCGCTTGGGGCGGCCATAACCTTCAAAGCTTTTGAAAAATTGTTGATTTGAGGTTTCCCGTTCGCTACAACGCGGGCGCTGCGAGAACAAAGATGAGGTCTGCTGGTGTCGTTTTAACCAGGTTAAGCAGAGCGGTGTTCCCTTTGCGCATCTGTTCGATGCTTAACCGAGGTCGGGTCCGGGTGCATGCCTGACCACCCCTTTGACCTCCACGTCCCGTGTCGAAATGGACCAAGCCACCCACAATAAAATCGTTTCTTTCATCTGGGGCATTGCCGACGACGTATTGCGCGACCTTTTCAAGCGCGGCAAATACCCGGACGTCATTCTCCCCATGGCGGTCTTGCGCCGGCTCGACGCGGTGCTGGAGCCGACCAAAAAGGGCGTCCTTGAAGTAAAGGAAATGCTCGACCAAGCCGGCATCACGGAGCAGCGGGCCGCGCTTTGCCAAGCTTCCGGCCAGGCATTCTATAACACCTCGAAGTTCACCTTGCGCGATCTCCGGTCTCGCAGCGGTCGGCAGCAGCTCCTGCAAGACTTTGGAGCTTACCTCGATGGCTTCTCGCCCAACGTCCAAGACATTCTGGACAACTTTAAGTTCCGCAACCAGATCCCCACGCTGTCGAAAGCCGACGCCCTCGGCACGCTGATCGAGAAGTTTCTCGACCCCGAGATCAACCTGAGTCCCAACCCGGTTCTCCACGGGGACGGCTCGCTCCGCCACCCGGCCATGGATAACCACGCCATGGGCACGGTGTTCGAAGAACTTGTTCGCCGCTTCAATGAAGAAAACAACGAAGAGGCCGGCGAGCACTGGACGCCCCGGGACGCCGTCAGGCTGATGGCAAACCTGATTTTTCTGCCCATTGCCGACGCGATCCAGTCCGGGTCGTACCTACTCTACGACGGCGCGTGCGGTACCGGCGGCATGCTCACCTTGGCGGAAGAAACGCTTCAGCGCCTTGCCGCCCAACGAGGCAAGCAGGTCGTCACCCACCTCTACGGCCAGGAGATCAACCCCGAAACCTACGCGATCTGCAAGGCTGACATGCTCCTGAAAGGCGAGGGAGCAAACGCTGACCAAATCGTCGGCGGTGCGGAATACTCCACCCTTTGTGGAGTTCGACTTCATGCTCTCCAACCCGCCTTACGGTAAGAGCTGGAAAAAGGACCTGGAAGCGATGGGCGGAAAAGACGGGATTCGCGACCCGCGGTTTCGGATCACGCATGCCGGCGATGCCGAATACTCGCTGGTCACCCGCTCCAGCGATGGCCAGATGCTTTTCCTGGCAAACCTGGTTTCCAAGATGAACCACAAAACGGCGCTCGGTAGCCGCATCGCGGAGGTTCACAATGGCTCCTCGCTGTTCACCGGCGATGCTGGGCAAGGGGAGAGCAACATCCGGCGCTGGATCATCCAGAACGACTGGCTGGAAGCGATTGTTGCCCTGCCGCTGAACCTTTTTTACAACACCGGCATCGCCACGTACGTCTGGGTGCTCAGCAACCGCAAAGCCCCAGAGCGCCAAGGCAAGGTGCAGCTCATCGACGCCACCCAGTGGTTCCGGCCCTTGCGCAAAAACCTCGGCAAAAAGAATTGCGAACTCTCCGAAGATGACATTCGCCGCGTCTGGGACGCTTACGCCGCCTTCGCGGAAACCGAGCAGTCGAAAATCTTTCCGAACGAGCATTTCGGTTACTGGAAAGTCACGGTTGAGCGCCCGCTGCGTTTGCACAGCCAGCTCACTATCAAAGCCATCGAGGCGCTCCGTTTCGCGTCTGGCGACGAGGACGTCCGTTCCGCGCTCTATGACGAGTTCGGTGAGGCGCTGTTCGAGAAATTTGTGAGCATCCAGCCTGCCCTGGAGAGACGGCTCACCGAATGGGGCACGGGTGACGGGGAAGACGAGGATCAGGAAGACTCATCCCCTCGTAAGGGTATGCCGGAGAAGAAAAAGAAGAAGCTACTCGATGCCAAAACCTGGGAGCGCGACGCCCGTTTGGTGGATACCGCCATCAAGCTGCATGGAACGATCGGTGGGGACGTATTCGAGGACCACAATCGGTTCCGCGACGAGGTCGAGTGGGCGCTTAAGAAACTGGCGTGCAAGCTTTCCGGTCCCGACCTGAAGCTCATCCTTCGGGCCGTGAGCTGGCGAGACGAAACTGCTCCGGCGGTCATCGCCAAGGTGCACAAAAGCGGCAAAGTTACGCCTGACCCGCTCCACGGCCGGTACGAGGCCGAGGTGGATGGGCGCACCTGCGTCGTGGAATACGAACCGGACAGCGAGCTGCGCGACACCGAACAGGTGCCGCTGCTGAAGCCGGGCGGCATCGAAGCTTTCCTTCGGCGGGAAGTCCTGCCCTACACGCACGATGCCTGGTTCGACGAAAGCAAAACCCAGATCGGCTACGAAATCAGCTTCACCCGCCACTTTTACAAGCCTCAGCCGCTCCGCACGCTGGACGAAATCCGGGCCGACATCCTGGCGCTCGAAAAGGAAACCGAGGGACTGCTCTCCGAGATTGTGAAGGGAGGCCATCTGTGAGCACGACCCCAGCACAGATTGACCTTTGGCGCAGCGCATCCTCCGAACACCAGCGTCTTGAATTCAAGGAAGCAAAAACTGGCTTCGATTATCACAAGACTTGCAAATATTGCATTGCTCTCGCCAACGAAGGTGGTGGCCAGCTGCTGCTTGGAGTGGCTGACGAGCCGCCGCGTCCCGTCGTCGGTACCGCCGCTGTAAACGATCCCGTCAACATGGCGGAGAAGCTGTTCCAAACACTTGGATTTCGCGTCGATGTTGATGAGGTGAACCATCCCGACGGACGCGTCGTCGTGTTTCGCATTCCATCGCGACCTCGCGGGACGGCTTACCATCTGGATGGAGCTTACCTCATGCGGTCAGGGGAGAGGCTAGTACCCATGAGCGAAGATCAGTTGCGCCGCATCTTCGCCGAGGGCGAACCGGACTGGCTGGAAGAAAGCACCCAACAGCAACTGGACGCCCAGCAAGTTGTGGAATTGCTGGATACCCAGTCGTTTTTTGAATTGCTGAAGCTGCCTTACCCCTCCGAACAAAAAGGCGTGCTCGACCGCCTCGTTCAAGAGCGCTTGGTGGAGTTTGACGGCAGCGCCTACACGATCCGACGGCTCGGTGCACTCCTGTTGGCCAAGCGGCTGCAAGATTTCCCGGACATTTCCCGGAAAGCTCCACGCGTGGTGGTTTACACCGGTACCTCGAAGCTCGACACCAAGTTGGACCAACTTGGCACCAGGGGTTACGCCGCGGGCTTTCAGGGACTTGTCCGGTTCATCATGGGGCAACTCCCGCAGAACGAAGTGATCGAGGACGCTTTGAGAAAAGAGGTCAAACTCGTGCCGGAGATCACCATCCGTGAGTTAGTGGCCAACGCTCTCATCCACCAGGACTTTCGCATCACTGGAGCGTCCATGATGGTGGAGATTTATGGTGACCGCATCGAAATTTCCAATCCCGGCGAACCCGTAGTCCCAGTCGAGCGGTTCATCGACGGTTACCAGTCTCGTAATGAACGCTTGGCCGACTTGATGCGCCGCATGCGTATCTGCGAGGAGAAGAGCAGTGGTATCGACAAGGTGGTCCATGCGGCAGAGGTTTATCAGCTCCCCGCTCCAGATTTCCGCACCGGTCACCGCCGCACTGTTGTAGTGATCTTTGGCCCGAGAGATTTCGAAGAGATGGACCGGGACGACCGTATCCGCGCCTGTTACCAGCACTGTGCTCTTAAGTGGGTAATGGGCGAACGAATGACCAATCAATCTCTTCGTGAGCGTTTTCACTTAGCGGAGAGCAAGAGCGCCAGCGTCTCCCAGGTCATTGCCGCGGCCATCGAAACCGGAGTCATCAAGCCGGACGAAAAAGTCGGCGCTTCTCGGAAATTCGCGCGCTATCTCCCCTATTGGGCCTAAAAATTTATTTAAGCGCAACCCAAATGAAACCACCGCTTTACGCACAAATACCTCAGAATAAAGAACTTCCTTATTTAAGCGTTTGCCCGCGCCTTGAGGCCGTCGCGTGGAAACGGAGCCAGCCATGATCCATGGCCTCAAGCCTTACCCGGAATACAAACCCTCCGGCATCCCTTGGCTCGGCGAGATCCCGCAACATTGGGAATTGGTTCCGCTCAAGAGCATCTGCACCATTCAATCAGGCGTGACTCTCGGCAAGCTCTACATCGGTGAAGACTTGACTGAGTTTCCGTATCTGCGTGTTGCGAATGTCCAGGCTGGCAGGCTCGACCTTTTAACAGTGAAAACTCTGCGCCTGCCTTCTCACGAAGCGAAACGTTCAATGCTTCAGAAGGGTGACGTTCTAATGACTGAAGGCGGAGACCCGGACAAACTTGGTCGCGGCTGCATTTGGAATGGCGAAATCAGCCCATGCCTTCATCAAAATCATGTCTTTGCAGTGAGGCCGAATAGCGACCGACTACGCCCGCATTTCCTCGCTGCGCTCCTGGGGTCGCATTACGCAAAGCTCTATTTTCTGCGCACGGCTAAACAGACCACCAATCTCGCCTCGACCAACAAGACCACCATCGGTCAGTTTCGCGTGCTTCTGCCGAGCGTGGATGAGCAAGATGCAATGCTGCGCGGTCTGGAAGTGGCGGTAAGCCCAGTCACCACCGCTATTCGCCACATCGAGCGTGAAATTGCCTTGCTGCGTGAATACCGGACCCGGCTCATCACAGACGTGGTGACAGGCAAGCTGGACGTGCGCGAAGCCGCTCGCCACCTGCCTGCTGAGCCGGAAACCGAGGAATTTACGGCAATGGATGAGGCGGACGACACGGTTGAAGGCGCATCGTCCGCGTTGGACGAGGAGAACATCACAGCGTGATCGGTGCCTACCGGACCATCTACACGACATCACCCTAATCAGCGATGCCCACAACCGATACCTCTGAGCGGGGCCTGGAGAGCCTCATCATCCGCCACATGACTGGAACGGATGGGCTTTTCGCTGACAACGGCGCTGAAGCGGTGCAGGAGGCACCTGCAGCGTTACCGGGTGGCACCGGCTGGATTGCAGGCCGGAGCAGCGATTACGACCGGACCCACGCGCTCGACGCGGTGCAACTCTTTATGTTCCTCGCGGCGACCCAGCCTGAAGAAGTCAAGAAGCTGGGGATCACCAGCTACACCGACTCAAAGAACCCCGCACGCCTCAAGTTCCTCGCGCGCGTGCAGTCGGAAATCACCAGGCGCGGCGTGATCGACGTCCTGCGGCACGGCATCAAGCACGGGCCAGTGGCGGTCGATCTGTTTTACGGGATGCCCTCGCCGGGGAACACCAAAGCCGAGGCGCGGCACGCGGCGAACCGTTTCAGCGTGACCAGGCAGCTCCGTTACAGCCTCGACCAAAGCCGGTGGGCCTTGGACCTGTGTTTGTTCATAAACGGCCTGCCGGTGGCTACTTTTGAGCTGAAGAACAGCCTGACCAAGCAGACGGTGGAAGATGCCGTTGAGCAATACCGGCGCGATCGTGACCCTCGCGAACTGCTCTTTCAGTTTGGGCGCTCCGTGGTGCATTTTGCGGTGGATGACCAGGAGGTGCGCATGTGTACCGACCTGAGGGGTAAAGGCTCCTGGTTTTTGCCGCATAACCAGGGCTGGAACGACGGCGCCGGTAACCCGCCGAACCCGGACGGGCTAAAGACGGATTACCTCTGGAAATGCCTCCTCACGCCGCGGAGTCTGACGGACATTCTCGAAAACTACGCTCAGGTCATCGAGGAAAAGAACGAAAAGACCGGCAAGAAGAAATGGAAGCAGGTTTTTCCGCGTTTCCATCAACTCGACGTCGTCCGGCGGCTTCTGGCCGACGTGACCGAGCACGGTGCCGGCCGCCGCTACCTCATCCAGCATTCGGCCGGCAGCGGCAAATCGAATTCTATTGCCTGGCTGGCGCATCAGCTCATCGGTGCGCGCAAGGATGGGAAAGAAGTCTTCAATTCGATCATCGTCGTGACCGACCGGCGCATCCTTGACCAGCAGATCGAGGCCACAATCAAGCAGTTCGCTCAGGTGGGTGCGACTGTCGGTCACGCAGGGCATTCGGGCGACTTGCGAAAGTACATTGAGGGCGGGAAGAAGATCATCATTTCTACAGTCCAGAAGTTCCCGTTTATACTCGACGAGATCGGCGACGAACACCGAGGCCGCACCTTCGCGATCATCATCGACGAGGCGCATTCCAGCCAGGGCGGTAAAACCTCCACGGCGATGAGTGAGGCCCTCACCGACCCGGAGGACACGGTCAACGACGCGCTTCAAGAGCGCATGGAGGCGCGAAAGATGCTGACGAACGCCAGCTATTTTGCGTTTACCGCGACCCCGAAGAACAAAACGCTCGAAATCTTCGGCGAGCCCGAGCCCACCACTGACGGCAAGGTGCGGCGCCGGCCGTTCCACAGCTACACCATGAAACAGGCCATCCAGGAAGGATTCATCCTGGACGTACTCAAGAGCTATACCCCGGTCAACAGCTATTACAAGCTGGTGAAAACGGTCGAGAGCGACCCGGAGTTTGACACCAAAAAGGCAAATAAGGAGCTGCGCCGCTACGTCGAAAGCCACGATCACGCCATCCGGCTGAAGGCCGAGGTCATGGTCGACCACTTCCACGAACAGGTGCTCGCCTTAAACAAGATCGGCGGCCAAGCACGGGCAATGGTGGTTTGCAGCGGTATCGAACGGGCGATCCAATATTTGTATGCGATCCGCGGTTACCTCCAGGAGCGGAAGAGTCTGTATCAGGCAATCATCGCCTTTTCCGGCGAGCCCGAATTCAAGGGAGTAAAGGTCACCGAAGCCTCGCTGAACGGTTTTCCGAGCTCAGCAATCGCTGACCGGATCCAGGAGGATCCGTATCGGTTCCTGATCTGCGCGGATAAGTTCCAGACCGGTTATGATGAGCCGCTTTTGCACACCATGTACGTGGACAAGTCCCTGGCCGGCATTAAAGCCGTGCAGACGCTCTCACGCCTGAACCGGGCGCATCCACAGAAGCACGACGTGTTTGTCCTCGATTTCCTGAACGACGTTGACACGATCACCAAGGCGTTCTCCGATTATTACCGAACCACGGTCCTCAGCGAGGAAACGGATCCCAACAAACTGCACGACCTCAAGGCGGCGCTGGACGGTTACCAACTCTACGCACCCGACGAGATCAACGCGTTTGTGGCGTTTTACCTCGAGAATGCGGTACGTGATAAACTCGACCCGATCCTCGACCGGTGCGTTGCCGTTTATAAAGAGCAACTGGACGAGGATGGCCAGGTCGATTTCAAAGGCAAAGCCAAGGCGTTCGTCCGCACCTATGACTTCCTGGCCTCGATCCTGCCGTATACGACTGCCGACTGGGAAAAGCTTTCGATTTTCCTGAATTTCCTGGTTCCGAAGCTGCCCGCCCCGAAAGAAGAAGACTTGTCCAAAGGCATCTTGGAGTCCATCGACATGGACAGCTACCGCGCCGAAAAGAAGGCTGCGATGAGAATCCTGCTGCCCGACGAGGGTGCCGAGATCGAACCGGTGCCGACGAGCGGCGGCGGGCGTAAGGCCGAGGTGGAGCTGGATCGCCTGAGCAACATCCTTAAGACGTTCAATGACCAGTTCGGGACCCTGTTTACGGACGCTGACCGGGTTGCCAAGCCGATCAAAGAAGACATTGCGCCCAAAGTTGCCGGCGACCAGGCGTACCAGAACGCCAAGAAGAACACGCCGAGCACGGCGCGCTTGGAGCACGACAAGGCGCTTGAACGAGTGGTTGTGGCGCTGCTTAAGGATGACACGGAACTTTACAAACAGTTTTTTCAGAACCAATCATTTCGCCGCTTCCTGACCGACACGGTCCATACGCTCACAAGCGCGTAAGCCGTGGTATCTGCTCTTATAAATCGAGACCGCCACCTTCGGCAGTCTGTACGAACTCCACGGAACGGCGAACTGCGTTGGCCTTCGGGAGCTTACGTTGGCCATTCACCCTTGGGGAAGGCCACGCGCCTACATTGGCGGGTCCGATGACCCGTCATCCAACTGTCCCGGATCCACCCAGCCCCGTCCGCAACCGAATACGAGGCTTGGTATTATGACTTCTTTTATGACTTACACACGTTTTCGAGGCCGAATCTACGTAAGTCCTTGGAAATGAAGGAGTGGAGCGGGTGAAGGGAATCGAACCCTCGTATGCAGCTTGGGAAGCTGCCGTTCTACCATTGAACTACACCCGCAGCGCTGTGAGGTCCGCAATATGGACGGCAATTTCAGCTTTGCCAATCACGAAATGTTGCCTCGTAAAAGGTCCGCCGTCCGAAGTAGTAGAGGATAAGGACAACGATCAATACGATCTCAGGACGTTTTAAAACCCATGGCGCGCGACCCGGAACCCCTTGAAGCACGGCTCCTGCATCTGCTGATGCAGCCCAAGTACCAGCCGTTGGCCAAGACCGATCTGGCGAAGAAGCTGCGGGTGCCCGTGGAGGAACGGTCCGCCTTTCGCAAGCTGCTGCAGCGTCTGGAAGCCGAGGGCCGGATCGCGCGGATCCGGAAAGAGCGGTACGTTCTGCCCGGCGATGCCGACCTGTTTACCGGCGTGCTGCAGGCAAACCCCCAGGGCTTCGGTTATATCCTGAATGAAACCGGCGACGGTCTGGGCGACGTCTACGTCTCCGCCGACAACATGGGGACGGCCATGCACGGCGACCGCGTCGTCGCGCGCATCATCCGGGATGATTCCGGGGAACTGCCGACCCTTCGCCGGCGCGCCGCCCGTTCGGGCCGGATCATCCGGATATTGGAACGGGCGAACGAAACGGTAGTCGGTACCCTGCAGCAATCCCGGCACTTTTTTTACGTCGTGCCGGACAACCCGGCATTGGTCCACGACATCTACGTCCGGTTGGACGGGATGGCCAAGCCGCCGTCAGTGAACGACAAGGTTGTGGTCCGGCTGGATCCCTGGGAGCACCGCCACGTCAACCCCGAGGGACAAATCGTTGAAGTGCTCGGCCCGGCCGGGGCGCCCGGGGTCGATATCCTTTCGATCATCCGGAAACACGATCTGCCGACGGAATTTCCGGCGGACGTGCTTCGCGAAGCCGAGCGGATAGCCTTTGACTTGCCCGAGCGGGAAAGGGAGCACCGCGAAGGTCTGCAGTCGTTGCCGGTGTTCACGATCGACCCCGTGGATGCGCGGGACTTTGACGACGCGATCCACGTGGTGCCGCACGGCAGCGGCTGGGAGGTCGGGATTCACATCGCTGACGTCTCGTTTTTTGTGCGGCCCCATTCGGCGCTCGATCGCGAGGCCCGGCGCCGCGGCAACAGCGTGTATTTCCCCGATCGCGTCCTGCCGATGTTGCCGGAACGGCTTTCCAATGGCGTCTGCAGCCTGCGTCCGGATGAAGAGCACCTCACCAAGAGCGTGTTCGTAAATTTCGATCGGCATTTCCGGCCCCAGAACGTACGGTTCGCCGCGACGATCATCTCCAGTCACCGCCGGTTTACGTATGAGGACGCGAGCCGCTTGCTGCGGGAACCTGACGGGGATGCCTTTTCCGGGCATTTGGCGCTGGCCTGGAGCATTGCTTCCCGGTTGCGAAAACAACGGTTTCGGGAGGGAGCGCTCGATTTGGAAATGCCGGAGGTTCGGGTTCGGGTGAACGCGCGGGGCGAACCGATCGCCGTGGAGCGGGAGGTGTACGACGAATCGCACCAACTCATCGAGGAATTCATGCTGCTGGCCAACGAGATGGTGGCCCGCGCAACCAGGGAACGGCTCCTGCCGTCTGCCTACCGGATCCACGAGGATCCGGACCCGGCGAAGCTGGAGGAGTACCGGGAGTTAGTGAAGTTTTACGGCATTCCGGTAGGCGACCTTACCCACCGGCGCGAAGTCCAGCGTCTGCTCGACCGGATTGCCGAGCGTCCGGAAGCGGCGGCGCTGCGGGTGGGGTTACTCCGCAGTTTGCGCAAGGCGGCGTATTCGCCGGAGCCGCTGGGGCATTACGGTTTGGCCAAGGCCGATTACACCCACTTCACCAGCCCGATCCGGCGGTATGCCGACCTGATTGTCCACCGGGCTTTCAACGCGCTGATCCAGGCGCCGGGATGGAAGTCGCAAGTGCCGAACTCGCGCCAGCTTCCCGACGTTTGCGAGCACATTTCAAATACCGAACGGGTTGCGGCAGACGCGGAACGCGAGGCCGTCCGGCTCAAAAAGCTGGAGTACCTCCAGAAGCTGCTGCGTACGCCCCACCGTTTTCCGGCCATCGTCACCGACGTGCGCAACTACGGTCTGATCGTCGAACTCCCGGACCTGCTGGTGACCGGCCTGGTTCACCTTTCCAGCCTCGACGACGACTTCTTCAGCTTCGACGCCGCCCGGCGCCAACTCATCGGGCGGCGCACCCGGATGACCTTCCGGACGGGTGATCGCCTCGAGGTACGGGTTAGCCGCGTTGACGCATTTAAACAACAGGTCGACTTTGCATTGCTCAGCAAAGCGCCCGCCCCAAAGGGTGGGCGGCGGTCCGGACCGGCGCACCGCGAATAGGTGCTCACTCACATCGGAGATAGGGCCGGTCCGCGCCGGTGTCCCATCGCCGCCCCGCCCCTCCACGAGCCAAAATCTCATTTACTCTGCGGCGGTTTTGTGCCAATTAACAAGATTCTCCCTTCGCTGTGGTGGGTTGGTGTTAAAAGGTTATTGGATTCCCCGAAACGTCATGGACAACGTAATTGTCACGCGCGAGTTGCAGGTCGAACGCAAGCATTTTTTCATCGAATTTCGAGAGAACGAAAGGGGCCGCTTTATGCGGATCACCGAAGAAGCGCACGGACGGCGGAACACGATCATTATTCCCAGCACCGGGCTGGATGATTTCATGTCGGCGGCTGGTGAGGTTATCCAGTCGGCGGAAAGGGTTCCGGCCGCTTCGTAAGGTGTCGACCGCAAAGGCGCGGGCAGAGGCGTCTGGCCCGTTTTTCGGGACCGCCGTGTCTTCGGCGGTTAGAGCTGTACCCGGATCCAATTAGGTGGGAAATTACTCAGAGGGATAGATAACCGTCTATATCCCGCCATTGGGTTCCGGGCCACCATCGGTCTTACTTCTCGATCCGCCTACCCAACCCATTGCTTCCAAGGCGGAGAACCTGAAATGCCGGTCCCGTTCGAATCACGGCCGGTAGGTAGACGACCTTCTGCACTGCGCTCCTGCGTTGACACGTTTACAAGCTTTGTTAGTTTTTTTAGCTGGTGGCTCAGCCTGGCCGCCCGGATCAGATCCTCTTAGAAAAATTTAATCGAAATATGCCAACGACATTGAAGAAGAAGAGCGCGGCCAAAAAAGCGCCCCAGCCTTCTAAATCGCCTCAAAAGTCCAAGCCAACGGCCGAAAATCTGAAACCCGCCAAACGGATTCGGTATGTTTACTATTTCGGGGACGGAAAGGCGGATGGTGATGGCAAGATGCGGGCCCTTTTGGGTGGCAAAGGAGCGAACCTGGCGGAGATGACGCGCATCGGGTTGCCGGTACCTCCCGGCTTCACGATCACAACCGAAGTTTGTACTTACTTCTACGAGAACAAAAAGAGTTATCCGCCTGAGCTCGAGGACCAGGTTGAGGCCGCCCTGGCCAAGGTCGAAAAATCCGTGGGCAAAAAGCTGGGGGATCGCAATAACCCGCTTCTCCTCTCGGTCCGGTCCGGTGCCCGCGATTCGATGCCGGGCATGATGGACACAATCCTGAACCTCGGCATGAATGACGACGTGGTGGAGATCGTCGCCGAAAAGAGCGGTAACCCGCGGTTCGCATGGGATTCGTACCGGCGCTTTCTTCAGATGTACGGCGATGTGGTGATGGGCGTGCAGAAGCGGGCAGGGGAGGAGCATGAGCCTTTTGAAACCGTGATCGAAGAGGTCAAACATGAGGCCGGGGTAGATAGGGATACCGACCTGACCGTTGAGCACCTCAAGAGCCTCGTCGAGCGGTTCAAACAGCTGATCAAGGAGCGAACGGGCAAGGTTTTCCCGCAGGACCCGCGCCAGCAATTGTGGGGGTCAATCGGCGCCGTCTTCGGGTCCTGGAATAACGACCGCGCCATCGTCTATCGCCGCAAGTACGGTATTCCGCATGAGTGGGGTACGGCGGTAAACGTCCAAACCATGGTGTTTGGCAACCGCGGGGATACCAGCGCGACGGGCGTGGCGTTTACGCGCGATCCGGCGACGGGCGAAAAAGTTTTCTACGGCGAGTACCTGATTAACGCGCAAGGCGAGGACGTTGTGGCCGGGGTTCGCACGCCGCACCCGGTGGCGCAGCTGGCCGAAGAGATGCCGGCGGCTCACAAAGAACTGCTGACGGTGCGCGACCTGCTTGAAAAGCATTTTCGCGATATGCAGGACCTCGAGTTCACCGTTGAAGAAAACAAGCTTTATATCCTCCAGACCCGTAACGGTAAACGGACGGGCCTGGCGGCGGTCCGCATCGCTACGGATATGGTTGGTGAGAAGCTGATCAGCCGTGAGGACGCCATTAAACGGATCCCGGCCGATTCGCTCTCGCATCTGCTCGCACCGATCTTTGACCGGCAGAGCGTAAAGAATGCTCGGAAGATCGCCACGGGTCTGGCTGCCGGGCCCGGCGCTGCCAGCGGCCGGGTGGTGTTCAACGCGAAAGATGCCGTGGATCTGGCTCATAAAGGCGAACGCGTGGTCCTCGTCCGGATTGAAACTTCACCGGAAGATTTGCGCGGGATGATCGCGGCCGAAGGCATCCTCACCGCACGCGGCGGGGTTTCTTCGCACGCCGCGCTGGTTGCGCGTCAGATGGGTAAGGTGTGCGTCTGCGGCGCATCGGCGCTCAAGATCGATTACGCCGCACAAACGGTGACGGCCGGCGATGTGACCCTCAAGCAGGGTGATTACATCTCGATCGACGGTACCGCAGGCGAGGTTTATGCCGGCCAGGTTGAAACCGCGGCGTCCGAAGTTGTCCAGGTGCTGGTCGAGAAAAAGCTCGATCCGAAAAAGAGCCAGGTTTACCAGGAATTTGCCTCGCTCCTGGGCTGGGCCGATAAAGCCAGCCGTCTGGACGTTCGTACCAACGCCGACACGCCGGAGCAAGTCGCTACCGCCCTCGCCTTCGGGGCCAAAGGCATCGGCCTTTGCCGCACGGAACACATGTTCTTCGAAGGTGATCGCATTGATGCGATGCGGGAGATGATCCTGGCCGAGTCGCTCGAGGAACGAAAGCAGGCCCTGGCGAAACTGCTGCCGTTCCAACGCCAGGATTTCGTTGGTATCTTTACTGAATTGAAGGGCTTGCCCGCGACGATCCGTCTGCTGGATCCTCCCTTGCACGAGTTCCTGCCCCACGCCGAGGCCCAGCAAAGAGAATTGGCGGACAAGCTCGGGGTGCCCGTTGAAAAAATCACCCGGCGCGTGCAGCAGTTACACGAATTCAACCCCATGCTGGGCTTCCGGGGATGCCGTTTGGGGGTCGTCTATCCCGAAATCACGGAAATGCAGGCGAGGGCGATCTTTGAGGCGGCCGCAGAGGCGCAAAAGAAGGGCACAAAAGTGCGCGTCGAAATCATGGTCCCGTTGATCGGTTTTTCGAAGGAACTCAAGCTGCAGATCGAGCTGATCCATCGGGTGGCGGCTGAGGTCGGCAAGGCAGCCAAAGCCAGGTTTAATTACCTGGTCGGTACCATGATCGAGATCCCGCGCGCGGCGGTCGTGGCTGATGAAATCGCCCGGGATGCGCAGTTCTTCAGTTTCGGCACCAATGACCTCACCCAGACGACCCTCGGCATGAGCCGGGACGATTCCGGAAGCTTCCTGCCGCACTACCAGGAGGTCGAGGTCGTGAGGAACAACCCGTTTGCCACGATCGATCAGGCCGGCGTAGGCAGGCTGATGGAAATGGCTCGCGACCAGGCCCACAAGACGAGGCCCGACATCAAGCTCGGCATCTGCGGCGAACACGGCGGCGATCCCGAAAGCGTGAAGTTCTGTCACCGGATCGGGCTGGATTACGTCAGCTGCAGCCCCTTCCGGGTGCCGGTGGCGCGGCTGGCCGCAGCACAAGCGGCCCTGGCTTAGCAAGGAACCATCACTGCCGGTAACCGGTTAAGATGCGAAAAGCCCGGCCGCACGGCCGGGCTTTTCATTTTCAACCCCTTCCAGAGCCGAGGTACCGGAGCCGATCCAGCCGGCACCTCTCCTTCAAGCGCAACACCTGGAGTTACCCTTCTCCAAACACTCCCGAAGGCCAAATTCTACCCGAAACTCGACACTCGACACTCGGCACCCGCTCCTACCGGTCGAGCCGTTCGCGTTCGCGGCCCCGTTCAGCTTCCGATTCCGCCCCGGTCAGCCCGCTTGATCCGGCTCCGGCTGTCCCTGCGCCCGTGCCGGTGCCGGCAGCGCCGGTGGGTTCGAGCAGGCCGGCCTGACCCGTATCCTCCAAACCTCTCCCGGTGCGGGTTTGGTCGGCGGAGGGTTCACGTTCCACCTCGCTCAACACTTCGTCGCGCTCACCGCGCCAGAATTTCCGGAGCCGGACCCGGCCGACCCCAAGGTCGCGCGTCCCTGCCCCTGACGGTCCCGCTTCGGGGGCAATATCCATTCCCGGGGCGATGGCCGGCCCTCCAGACGGCCGCTCCGTTTCCGCGATGCTCCCTGTTCCCGCACCTGGTTGCCCGATCAAATCGCCGCGTTCATCGGAAATGTCCCGGTCACCCGGCATTGCCGAGCTGCGCACGCCCGGAACCGTGGGTTCCCCGATCGGTTCCCGTGCACCAGCCGGCCCGCGTCCCACCACCGGGTTTTCAACCGAGTCCTCACGTTCGGCCCGCAAACCCGTTCCCGTCGTCCCGGCCAGGGTTCCCGCGTCCCCACCGGCTTCTCCGGCCGTGGGAAACGTCTCGCCGGTGGTCGCTTCCGCTTCTTCCCTGGTGATCCCGTAATAATCGTATACTTCGTCCTCCTGTGCAGCGGAGAGCTCTTCGTGCGCCGGGAAACTGGGCGCATCCTTCACAAAATCCGCCTGGTACGGCACGCGGACATGATCTTCCTGCAGTTCGGCGCTGTGAGCCGGCACGATGTGAGTCTTGCCGAAAATCCACCCGGTTTTCACTCCCAGAAACTCAACTTTTCCCGTGTCCTCGCCGGTCCACAATGCATCCAGGGTGCCGATGTCGTCACCGCGTTCATCAATGACCTTGCGCCCGAAGATGGAAGGGAAGGTCTGGTCTGTCAGATCGTCAAACGTGCTCATATGAAGAAACTTGGTCGTTCCGTACTGCTTCACCTTCGGTCGCTGCCGCCGGCGAAGCAGTGTTAACCAAGGTTCGCCCCCCTCAAAGGGTACGGTTCTATCCCGCTTGCGATCCCGGGCCGGCGGGCTTGAAGCGGATTCGCACCTGCCGGCTCACAAGCCAGCGTACCCCGAACATATCGACTGTGGCACGCACGGCGCGAGCACCGAAGGTGTATTTGCTCACGCCATGCCGGCGGGGCCGATGGTTGACCGGGATCTCGACAACCTTATAACCCAGGCCCTTGATCAAGGCCGGAATAAACCGGTGCATGCCGTAAAACAGGACCAGGGCTTCCCGGCACTCCGCGCGCATCGCTTTCAGGGTGCACCCGGTATCACGGACGCCGTCACCGGTAAACCGGCTGCGAACGCCGTTGGCAATCCGGCTTTGCACCCGCTTGAACCACGTGTCCTTCCGTTTGGCACGGTAACCGCACACCAGATCTGCTCCGGCATCAATTTGCGCCAGCAGGCGCGGGATATCCGCCGGATCATTCTGCAGGTCGCTGTCGATCAGGACCAGGATGCGCCCGTGCGCCGCCATGAGCCCGGCGTACATCGCGGCGCTTTGCCCGCTGTTTCGTTCAAACGCCAGCACGCGCACGTTGGGTTCGCGGTTGATGCGTTCCCGGCTCCGGTCAGTCGAGCCGTCATCCACGAAGATCAACTCGTGCGCGTAAGGGGCAAGCGTTCGGCCGAGCTCTTCCTGGAGCTGCGGGAGGCTATCCGCCTCGTTGTAGACCGGAATTATCACGGACAGCTCAACCATCACAACGGCAACGTTTGGTACTGGTAGCACGCGAAGATCCGCAACTGACGTAACGGCAGGTTACGGCGTTCCAGGGCGAACACCGCCACCAGTTCCCAGCGCGAAAACGCCCCCTGGATCGCCTGGGGCGGTCCGCCGGCCGGCCGGTCAGTAATGAAAAGCGCCGACCGGTTCATAAACGGATTGATCCCGGCCTGCTCCGTAAAAAGCGATTCAGCCCGGTTCGCCGGAGGCGGCGCGTCGACAAATTCGTCGTACCGAGGCCAAAACGAAAATTCATTCTCGATGTCCTGAGACTCCGGGATATACACCGGCGGGTGTCCGGGTCCCTCCAGGCACTTGTCTTTCAGGTAAAAGGCGAGCATCGAGGCGGTTTGATATTTGTTTCCGATGAGGAAAACTTTTTCGCCGAGCTTTTGCTCAAACCCTTGCCGGAATGCCTCGACACTTTCCGTCAACGACCTCCAGCCTCGTAACCGCGAACTCGGGTCAAGCGCATAAGGCCACCGATAACCCAGTATCCGCACCAGATCCGTTTCCAGGGTAAACAGGGTGACGACCGCTCCCAGCCCGAGCGCCGCCAGACAGAAACGGCCGGCCGGTTTACGGCTTCGCGACCAGCGCAGCCACTGCGCTGCCGCCAGGATCCCCAGGCTGACAAAGGCGGGCGCCGTCCAGTTCGGTTCGCCCGCCCGGTTAAGTGCCAGAATGAAGTAGGTGGCCAGGAGCGGCCAGGTGAAACTGAGCAGAAAACAAACCCGGCCGCTTTGAGACGCTTTAGGGATCGATCCGAAGAAGGCGGCCAGAAAACCGATGAACAAAAGGGGCGAATAAACCCCCAGATGAGCGCCCAGGAACTGGCCGGTTTGCGACAAGTGTATGCCGAATGGATGATCCAGCCCGCCCCGTTGGGACAAATGTTCCAGGGTGATCCACTCGTGCTGCTGATTCCAGATCAACGGCGGCAGCAGAAACGGCATAAACCCGAGCAGCAACGAATAAAAACCGGGCCGGCGGAGTTCTCCGCGGTATTTCGGCATGACCGCCAGGAAAAACAAGGCGGAGAACAGCTGAAACGCGTTGGTGTACTTCGCCAGGAACCCGGCGCCAATAAGCGCCCCGGTGAAGGGCCACCACCAGCAAAAGCGAGGGCTGCGCTCCAGGGCGAGCCAGAACGTGACCAGGGCGGCCGCCCAGAAGAAAATGGAAAGGGGATCAATGGTCATGACGATTGAGCCCACGTTGAAAATCGGCACCATGTTCAACGCGATCGTGGCCCAGAACGCCACGCTTTCACGGTAAAGACGCCGGGCCAGAAAATAGACCAGCAGGGAAGTTCCCAGGCCGAGCAGCGGGGAAAAAAAACGGACGCCGAACTCGGTGGCGCCCCAGAGGGTGGTGCCCGCCAGGATGGTCAGGGCGACGCCCGGACCTTTGCTGTAATAGCTGAGGTCCGGGTGCTGAGCCCAAAGGGTGTAGTAGGCTTCGTCAGGAGACAATTCGTAATTTGCCGCCAACACCCAGCGCAAGGCCGTCAGGGCGAGCAGAAACAGCAAGACAAACAAGAACCGCAATCTCATGGGCACGGCCCCGGGATGAGGTCCGGGTGGCGGCGGAACCAGTCGGCAAACCACCTCGGGCCGAGCCCCTGATACAGGCGCCCGTAGATCTGCGCCAACAGCCAGGCAAACACGATACCGAGCGCCGCGGAAACCGCCACGTCGCTCGGCCAATGCGAACCGCAGTAAACCCGGGAATAGGCCACCAGTGCCGCCGGCGCCGCGTAGAGCCAGCCCCACCGTCTGAAAAACAGGACCGCGGTCGTGGCAATGACCGCGTTATTCATGGCGTGCCCTGAAGGAAACGAACGGCCGCCGTCCTGCAATGGTGTTTGCGGCGCGGGCGAGTATTCCACCCGCGGGGGTTGCAGCGCCCCGAAGAATGCCGGATGCGTGTGCCGCAGGCTTACCTCCCGCACGCCGGCAAGCGCTTCGTGCGGCCGCGCCCGGTGGACCCATTTTTTGGTGAATTGGGTAAAAACCCCATCCGTCAATCCCACCGACACCAGGGTCACAACGACGAAGCTACGCATTCGAACCCCGCCTTTCCATAACAGCAGGAGGCCCGCCAGGACCAGCAGCGGCAGCCAGACCGAGAAGTTCGTGATCGTGGCCATCAGGGAATCCAACGCGGGGTTTGTCCAGTCGCGGTTGATCAGGAGCAGCAGCGTTTTGTCCATGCGGCATGAGGCGGGACGGGTAAGCTAAAACACCGTTTTTATGAGACAAGTAAAGAATCTCCTGTGCCTGCTGCTGTGCTGCGCGGCCCTCAGCTACTTGCCGGCAGCGCTGGCTCAGCAAGACGCACACGCCATTCTGGACCAGATCCGCGCCGCGCAGGGCCAGCTCAACGAAGATTTGACGGGCCAATTGCGCCTGGCGGACGGAACCGTGATCCCCTTCCGGCTACGGCTGCGCGGCGCGCAGGTCACCTACGAGTTCGACAACCCGAGGGAATCCCTGACGTTGGACCTCGGTGAAACCGGGTCTCAACTGCGCGATGAAACCCAGGCAGGATCTCAACGGCTGACCGGTAGCCGGTTGCTCCAGCCGGTACGCAACTCCGATCTCACCTACGAGGACCTGTCCCTTCGATTCATTTACTGGCGGCGCGCGACGGTTGAAGGAGAGCAGCCGGTCAAGACGGTGTCTTGCTGGATTATCCTTGTCCAACCGCCGGGCGGCAGCGAAAGCCAGTACGGGTCGGTGCGCTTGTGGGTTCAGAAAGACGGCGGCGCTCTCATGCGGGCCGAAGGGTTCAACCGGCAAGGCCAACTGATCAAACGTTTTGAACTCATTTCCGGCCAGAGAATCGGCGGGAAATGGTGGCTCAAGCAGATGCGCATCGAGCAACTTGATCCTCAGACGCGCCGGATAATTTCGCGTACTTACTTGGAAATTAATGCGCCGTCATAAATAAAGTTCTTGCATAAAGTTCTTGCCATAAGGCCGCATTTATTCAAACGATGGCGGCCGAAGGCTTCCCCCGCGTTAAACCCGACTGCAGGTATATAGATTGTAAGGTTGACACACCCCGGGGGTGCCTCTAGGTTCGCCGCCTCTTCCCGGTATGACGCGACAAATATTCTTGACTTTGGTGTGTGGTTTGATCTCGGGCATCGTACACGGCCAGTCAGTGAATGAGCGCGCGGCTAAATTTACCGAAAACGCGATGAAACTTCGCGAGGAAGTGCTCTTTAAAATTCAGCCCAGCCCCTGGCGCAATCGGCCCGGCACGCCCCTTGACGGCAAGTACCCGTGGCACAACGCCATCGTGACCACCGTCTTCTGGGTGGGTGAGATGCCCGCCGGCAATAACCCGGTCCCCAATTACGCCAGCGCTTGGGACCTCAACTGGGCGCGGAATTTCGGCGGCACCGATTATCCTGAGAGCCGGCGCGGATTTATCCCGGCCTCGTTCGTGCCGCGCCAGAACCCGTTCTACATCGCCCTTCCTTACAACGACGTGAGCGGCGGCCGGACCAAACCTGAGGCCAGCCAACTCATTCCCTGGTTCAAAGCGGCTTTCGTCCAATTTGGCCATACGGTTCTGAAAGATCGCTGGGTGGCCATTCGCAAAGGCGAAAGAATGTGTTATGCCCAGTGGGAGGATGTCGGCCCGTTCCGTACCGATCATGTCGAATACGTTTTCGGGTCGGAACGGCCGCGGCCCAACCTGAACCGCGGGGCCGGTCTCGACGTCTCCCCGGCCGTGCGCGATTACCTTGGGATTTCCAGCACTGACACGACGGATTGGAAATTCGTCGAGTTCACCGAGGTGCCGCCCGGTCCGTGGGGGCTTTACGGCGATAACAACACGTTTGTGCTCGAACGTCACAAACGCGAAGAGCAACTCGCCAGCCGCCGATGAAACGTTTTTTGCTGGCTGCCGGCAGCCTGATGGTGTTTGCCGCGGTGCCCGGCATCGCCGCCGCGGAGGAGCTTGCCGGCACCTTGAAGAAGATCAAGGATACGGGGGTGATGGTGATCGGCCATCGCGAGTCGTCCATCCCGTTTTCCTATTACGACGACAAAAACCAGGTCGTGGGTTACTCCCAGGATTTGGCGATGCTCGTCGTGGAAGCCGTTAAGAAAAAACTCAACCTGCCGGGGCTCCAGGTGAAACTCACCCCGGTCACTTCGCAGAACCGCATCCCCCTGGTCCAGAACGGCACGGTCGATCTGGAAGCAGGCTCCACGACTCATAACGCCGAGCGAGCCAAACAGGTCGCCTTTTCCGACACCACCTTCGTCGTCGGCACGCGGCTGCTGGTAAAGAAGGGTTCGGGGATCCAGGATTTTCCTGACCTCAAAGGCAAAAACGTCGTCACCACGGCGGGCACCACGTCGGAGCGCATTCTGCGTGAGTTGAATGGAAAGGGGCTCGGCATCAACGTCATCAGCGCAAAGGATCATGGTGAAGCGTTCCTGATGCTGCAAAGCGGGCGGGCGGCGGCCTTCATGATGGATGATGCCCTGCTGGCCGGCGAACGCGCGAAGGCCCGTAAGCCGGATGATTGGGTCATCGTGGGAACGCCGCAGTCGAAGGAGGCGTACGCGATGGCGTTGCGGAAGGACGACCCCGGGTTCAAGCAGGTCGTCGACGCAGCGGTTGCGGAAGCGGAAACTTCCGGTGCAGCCGCCAAACTGTATCAGAGATGGTTCGAGTCGCCGGTACCTCCCAAAGGCCTCAACCTTGATCTGCCCTTGAGCGATGATCTCAAAGAGGTCTTCGCGCATCCGACCGACCAAGCCTACCAGTAAGAAGGTGTGAGGGAAAGCTCATGAAGTTCGCCGGCCTCGGTTCCCATCTGCCTTTGTGGTCGCCGTGTGGGAACCGAGGCCGGCGAACTTCATGAGCTTTCCCTCGCACACTTTCCTGGGCCTGGACTGGAGCATTTTCAGCCAGCCGGCGTTCGATCGCAGCGGCACGTATTTTCAATTCCTGCTCGTCGGGCTGCAGTGGACCTTGATTATTTCCATCGCCGGGTGGGCGATCGCCTTCGCCGTCGGATCGATCGCCGGGATCATGCGGACCTTGCCGGGCCGCGTCCTGCCGTTCGTTGCCGCCGTTTACGTCGAGGTCTTTCGTAACGTTCCGTTACTGGTCCAGCTGTTCCTCTGGTATTTTGTAATGCCTGAGCTCGTTCCCGGGATCGGAACGTGGTTCAAGCAGGACCTCAGTCCCTTGTTGCAGCAATCGGTGGCGGGGGTTCTCTGCCTCGGCTTTTTCACCGGCGCCCGCGTCGCCGAACAGGTGCGTTCCGGCCTGGGTTCGCTGCCCCGCGGCCAGCGGGCTGCCGGGCTCGCCCTCGGCTTTAACCTCGCGCAGGTTTACCTCCTGATCCTGCTGCCGGTGGCTTATCGCATCATCATTCCCACGTTGACCTCCGAATTCCTGAATATCGTTAAGAATTCGGCGGTGGCTTCCACCATCGGTCTGGTCGAACTCTCCCGCCAAAGCCAGCAGTTGGGGGAATTTACCGCGCATTGGTACGAGTCTTTTATCGCCGTAACCCTCCTGTACGCCGTCATCAACGTCGTCGTCATGCTGGCGGCGCGTTACCTTGAACGGGCAGCCCGCCTGCCCGGGCTGGTTGGAGGCCATAAATAAATGCCGGCATTGGACTGGAGTTCGATCCCGGGCGCCCTGCCGTTTTTGTGGGGTGGCATGCTGGTCACGTTGTCGATCACCGGGATTGCCATCCTGGTCGGGATCCTGCTGGGCACCCTGATTGCCATGGCCCGTTTGTCCGGCAACGGGATTCTGTCCGGCATCGCGGCCTTGTACGTCAACGGGTTCCGTTCTATCCCGCTGGTGATGGTCCTGCTCTGGTTCTACCTGCTGGTTCCCCAGTTGATTCAGGCATTGTTCAAGACTCCAGGGGCCGACATCCGGCTGGTATCCGCTTTCGTGGCTTTTTCGCTCTTTGAGGCGTCTTACTACGCGGAAATCATTCGTGCGGGCATCCAAAGCGTTTCGCGCGGCCAGGTTTCCGCCGGCCTGGCCCTGGGTATGTCACGCGCCCAGACCATGCGCCTGATTGTCTTGCCCCAGGCGTTCCGCCGGATGTTGCCCCTGCTTCTTACCCAGGCAATCATCCTCTTCCAGGATACCTCGCTGGTTTATGTCATCGGGCTCTCCGAGTTTTTCGGCGTCGCTTACCGGACGGGAGACCGCGACGGCACGATCGTTGAGCTCCTCCTGTTTGCCGGGGCGGTCTATTTTGTGGTCTGTTTTGCCGCCTCCGGCATCGTGCGGGTATTACAGAAAAAAATCGCGTTATGATCTCCATTCAGGATATCTCCAAGTGGTACGGCGAGTTTCAGGTCTTGCGCGATTGCACGACGCGCGTCGAGAAAGGGGAGGTCGTCGTGGTTTGCGGGCCCTCAGGCAGCGGCAAGTCGACCTTGATCAAGTGCGTGAACGGACTGGAGCCGTTCCAGAAAGGCGAGATCCGCATCGAGAACGTCTCGGTGGGCCATCGCCGGACCAATTTACCCCGGCTGCGCGCCCGCGTCGGGATGGTCTTCCAGCATTTCGAGCTCTTCCCGCATTTAACGGTGATGCAGAACCTGACGATCGCGCAACAGCGGGTGCTGAAGCGAAAAGGCCGGGATGCGACCGACAAAGGTCTTGCGCTGCTCGACGTGGTCGGCTTGAAGGCGCACGCCCAGAAATACCCGGCCCAGCTCTCCGGCGGGCAGCAACAACGGGTCGCGATCGCCAGGGCCCTGGCCATGGATCCGATCGCCATGCTCTTCGACGAACCCACCTCCGCCCTGGATCCGGAAATGATCAAGGAAGTCCTCGACGTGATGGTGCGCCTGGCCCAGGAGGGCATGACCATGATGGTCGTCACTCACGAGATGGGGTTCGCCCGGCGCGTCGCCAACCGCGTCATCTTCATGGACGAGGGCCAAATCGTTGAGGACCGCCCGAAAGACGACTTCTTCAAAGATCCGGGTACGGAACGGGCCCGGCAGTTCTTGTCGAAGATCCTGGCCCATTGAGAGTGCCGGGTGCCGGGTGCCGGGTGTCGAGTAGAGTGCGAACAAGACCACGCCATCGCCTCCATGTGCGTCCATCTGTGTAATCTGTGGATGGATCTCTTTTCTGCGTTGTCTGCGTGTTCTGCGGATGTTCTGTTCTCTCCGTGGACCGCCGCGTGACCGACACCCGACACCCGACACCCGACATCCGACACTTCTTCCCGTTGCGCTTCAAAGCATCATTCGGGACCGCGGTCCTGGTCGAGCGTGCGCCGCCGGAGGACCAGGCGATCTGGGAAAGCAGCTTCGCGGACCGTATCACTGACCACCGGTATTATGAACTGACCCAGGATACCCTCGGTGCGCAGTTCGAGCATCGGTACCTGTTGCTGAAAGGGGCGGACGAAACGACGCGTGCGGTGCAGCCGGTTTTTGTCGTGCTGCAGGATCTCGTTACCGGTATGCCGCCGCTGTTTCGGCAAGCGGTCGAACGGGTCCGCAAACGTTTTCCCGGCTTTCTCAAGCTTCGCATGCTCATGATCGGTTCTTCTGCCGGGGAGGGAGATCTCGGGCGGGACGTCACCAGCGGGGAGGTTGGCTGGACCGCGCAGGCCCTGGGCGAAGTTTTGCCGCCGCTCGGGCGCAAACTCCGGGCCACGCTAATCGTTTTCAAGGATTTCCCGGCCGCTTACCGCCCGGTGCTCGATTCGCTGAAACGATCCGGATTCACCCGGGTACCCAGCATGCCCGCCACCGGGTTGACGCTCGATTTCGAGAGCTTTGAGGATTACCTGGCGAAACGCCTGTCCCACGCCTATCGCAAAAATCTACGCCGCAAGTTTCGCAAGGCGGCGCAGGGCGCCCCGCTGGCCTTCGACGTGGTGTCCGACGTCACGCCGTGGGTCGACCAATTGGTCCCCTTATACCGCGCGGTGCTCGAGCGTTCAGAGCTGAAATTTGAGGAACTGAACGCTGCCTACCTGAGCGAGTTGGGGCGCCGCCTGCCTGATCGTGCCCGTTTTCTGCTCTGGCGGGAAGGGGACCGCATCGTGGCCTTCGCTTGCTGTTTAGTCCATAACGGCGTGCTCAAGGACAACTACATCGGCCTTGATTATTCCGTCGCCCTCGACCGCCACCTTTATTTCGTGACCTGGCGGGACACGGTGATCTGGGCCCTGGAAAACGGATGCCGCACTTATCACAGCGCCCCGTTAAACTATGATCCGAAGCTGCACTTCCGCATGCATCTGGAACCGCTCGACCTCTACGCACGAGCGACGCGGCCGTGGCTCAACCCCTTATTCGCCATGATTCTGCCGTGGCTCGAGCCGACGCGGTACGACCGCGCGGTGCAGCAGTTCCCCAATAAAGCCGAACTCTGGTGAGGGTGTCGGGTGTCGGGTGTCGGGTCATACGGCGGGCACGGCGATTTGGCGGGCACAACGTAAGAGTTCACACGGCGAACACGGCGGGCCACGGCGAACACGGCGGAAGGAAGAATGCCACCGATGAGGGCTGCGGGTTGGGCACGCCGGGAATCTACGCCGTCTTTGCCCCGGAGCGGCGGTTGGCGGTAGCCGGGAACTTTAGTGCCGAGTCCTCTCGCCGCCGCTCCGGGGCAAAGACGGCGTACTTCTTGCCAAGTGCCGAATGCA